>NZ_JBMQOC010000069.1:0-11171 GCF_053550995.1 Parapedobacter sp. | reverse complement strand
CAAGACCATGGCAATCCGGTAAGTTTCCGTAACATCTGGATCAGACCTTTGTAATTGTTAATTGCCAATGGTTAATGATTAATGATTAATGCGGAAAGGGCCGGAAAACATTGAGTTTTCCGGCCCTTTCTTCTATAATTGACAATTAAAATTAACCATTAAAAATTGACAATTGTCTTCTCGTAACTCTCGTTATGCACACTGGCCACTGCCCGGCCCGAGGGATCATTCAAGTTCTGGAAAGAAGCATCCCATGCCAACGCCTCCGGCGTGCTACACGCCACGGATTTGACGGACGGTACCGTCAACGCGGCGGCAGTCGATGGGAAATGTTCGGTAAAAATAGACCTATACAGGTATTCCTCCTTGTTTTGCGGAGGATTGACGGGGAACCGATCCGCCGCTTCGGCTAACTCCGCATCAGTGACGCGCTGCGCGGCTTGTTCTTTCAGGGTATCGATCCAACTGTACCCCACACCATCTGAAAACTGTTCTTTTTGCCGCCACGCAATGCTTTCGGGCAGGTAGTCTTCAAAAGCCTTACGTACGACCCACTTTTCCATCCGTCCTTCACGGATCATCTTGTCTTCTGGATTCACACGCATCGCGATATCGATGAACTCCTTGTCCAAGAATGGCACACGCCCCTCCACGCCCCATGCGGCCAACGATTTATTTGCCCGTAAACAATCGTAAAGATGTAATTTACCCAGCTTGCGGACGGTTTCTTCGTGGAATTCCTTCGCATTCGGCGCTTTATGGAAGTAGAGATACCCACCAAACAACTCATCGGATCCTTCGCCAGACAATACCATTTTGATGCCCATGGATTTAATGACCCGGGCGAGGAGATACATGGGCGTGGATGCACGTATGGTGGTTACATCATAGGTTTCCAAGTGGTAAATCACATCGCGCACGGCATCGAGCCCTTCTTGTATGGTGAAGTTGATTTCATGGTGGATCGTACCGATGTGGTCGGCAGCCTTCTTTGCCGCGATAAGATCCGGCGACCCCTTTAATCCAACTGCAAAGGAATGCAACCGCGGGTACCACGCCTTTTCCTGGTCGTTAGACTCCACCCGCCGCGACGCGAACTTCTTCGTCACCGCAGCGATCACCGACGAATCCAATCCACCTGAAAGCAATACGCCATAGGGCACATCAGACATCAACTGGCGGTGCACGGCATCCTCCAGCCCCTTACGGAGTACATCGATATCGGTTATATTATCTTTTACGGCTTCGTATTGTTCCCAATCGCGCGTATACCACTTCTGTGGAGCGTTGCCCTCCTTACTGTACAGGTAATGCCCCGGAGGAAATGTTTCTATCTTGTTACAATAGCCCTCTAATGCCTTCAACTCCGAAGCGACGTAAAAAGTACCCGCTTCATCCCATCCCATATACAACGGAATGATCCCGATGTGATCACGGGCAATCAGATAGGCATCGTTGTCTGCATCATACAGCGCGAAGGCAAAAATACCATTCAAATCTTCAATGAAGCCCGGCCCCTTCTGTGCGTATAACGCCAAAATCACCTCACTGTCAACTTGGGTGGAAAAACCATAATCGGATAGTTCACTACGCAATTGTTGGTGATTGTAAATCTCGCCATTCACGGCGAGCACGATATTTCGATTCGAGCTATATAACGGCTGCTGGCCTGATTTCGGATCAACGATTGCTAAACGTTCATGCGCTAGGATAGCTCGGTCTGAGCTATATATCCCCGACCAATCTGGTCCCCGATGCCGAATGCGCTTCGACATCTTCAATACCTGGGGGCGCAATTCTTCCGACTTGGTTTTCAAGTCAAAAGCTCCAATGATTCCACACATAAATGTATACAGTTAACTATGCATTATTGCTAATGTTGCAAAGTAACGCATAAAATATCAACATTCGCAACAAAAACAATTTTTTTTAATCATTTTTTCAAAGAAACAAGATTATTTAAATAATTATACTAACAAAACAAGCGGTGCAGTGTCACAATTTTAATATATAGACTTTGTGGGGCGGCGTTGTCCCCGATGGTACCCCACGGGTCGCCGCGGCTATTGGCCGACCGCAATATAAACACTACTTTTGCAGCGCCCAAAGATAATCGTTTGCCTTGTTTAATTTGGCAAACTTTATTAAGTTTGGGTGCATTCCGCTGGAGAATACATCAATTCAACAAAACAACGTGAAAAAACGAATCGCCATTTTTGCCTCAGGATCTGGGTCGAACGCCCAGAAAATCATGGAACACTTCAAATACGACGATCGGGCTGAGGTCGCTTTGGTCCTCACCAACAATCCGGATGCTTATGTACTCCAGCGTGCAGATAATTTTGAGGTACCTACCCATATTTTTGACCGGTATGCATTATACCAAACGGATGAAATCGTCGATCTGCTCATCAGGCTCCAGATTGATTTGGTTGTGCTCGCGGGTTTCCTTTGGCTGGTTCCTCAGAATCTATTGAAAAAGTATCCCAATAAAATCATCAATATCCATCCGGCTTTACTACCGGCTTATGGCGGTAAGGGCATGTATGGCGACCGCGTACATCAAGCTGTGCTTGATGCGGGCGAAGAGGAATCGGGTATCACCATCCATTTTGTCAATGAACGATTCGATGAGGGTGAAATCATTTACCAATCCCGTTTCCGCATCGAACCTAGCGACAACCTTGAAGTCATTAAATTTAAAGGCCAGCAATTGGAACATCTCCATTACCCGAAAGTCATTGAAAACCTACTGAAGAAAATGTAAAGCCTAGCATACGAGGCGGCATCCGCCAACGTAGAGACATGCGATGGTGATTTTGTCGGTTTTTTACAAGTGCAGATACTTGTCGCGCTGTAGTTTTGTGCTGAAACAAAAAAAATAGCATGAAAAGTATTTATTCGACCGTCAAAAGACATGGATACCTCGTATGCTGTATCGCTTGGCTTGGCATCATTCAGGGTTGTGAAAAAGGTGACACGGGGCCACAGGGGCCGATCGGAGAACAAGGGGTTCAGGGTGAAAGAGGAGAAAAAGGCGACAAGGGCGACAAAGGTGATCGAGGCGCTACCGGAGAAAAAGGCGACAAGGGTGACCGTGGCGCCACAGGACCAAGGGGCCCGCAGGGTGAACGTGGTGCCACAGGGCCAAGGGGCCCGCAGGGAGAGCCCGGGACCGCAAATGTCAGCGAATACGAATGGGCTGATAATGGTCTTCCCGGGATCCAATTTGCTGCGGGAGACGAAAGCTCCTTGGAGTTTGTCTTTCCGTTGACGAT
This sequence comes from Parapedobacter sp., assembly GCF_053550995.1. NCBI lineage: Bacteria > Pseudomonadati > Bacteroidota > Sphingobacteriia > Sphingobacteriales > Sphingobacteriaceae > Parapedobacter > Parapedobacter sp. The sequence goes on along the minus strand of NZ_JBMQOC010000069.1, from coordinate 7,893 downwards.
TAGTGATTTTCAAAACAGCGTAGTGCTGGTTTATGGCGAATTCGGTAATGGCAACAGTATCCAGATCCCCTATGTATCTAAATTCTATAATTTCAATGCCAATTTCCTGTATTCAGGAACAGGTACGCAGGACTGTACCATGCGCATTACCAAAACAGCAGGGACATCTACCAATGCCATAAGATTCATCAAAATCAGGGTGCTGGTTATCCCGGCTGCGAATTTTGAAGACATGAGCAGTGTCATCGATGCAACCGACATGAACGAAGTCCGCAAATATTTCCGGTTAGAATAACATGAACCGGTAAATTGGTCAAGCGGCCTACAGGCAAGTAAAGGGCGCACGACAAAAACCACGAAGTGCTCACCGCAGGTAATCCGTATTGCTCGCGAAGCGAACCTTTGTGGACTAAAAAAATCACGCAAAGTTCACGAAGGCGCTTTGCTTTCGCGCAAAGTGCCCAAAGAAATAGACTTTGCGACCTCTGCGAAGCCTCAGCGACCTTTGCGTGAAAAACCGGAAATCTGTCGTGCATCCACAAGTAAACAGGGCAACCGCATTTAAAACTTGTCGTCATTGCGAAACTGTGTTGGGTTGTGCGAGTTGAAGCAATCTTCGACGAAAACAGATTGCTTCGCTCCATTTCACCGGCAAACGCTCTTGCTCGCAATGACGCAAAAGGCAATGACGCCGAGGGTAAAGTACGGGGCAAACGCTCTTGCTCGCAATGACGATTAATCGTTTATGTTTTTAAATGCCGTTGCCCTGGCAAGTAAATACCGGGGCAAAAATGCACGGGGATTTTTTTTATCTTTGCGGCTCATAAACTAAATAGCTGAATAGCGAATGAGCCATCCCGTAAAAATCAAAAATGCACTGGTCTCCGTATATTATAAGGATGGCCTTGCACCATTAATTAATCTATTACACAAACAAGGCGTTACCTTTTATTCTACTGGCGGCACCGAAACGTTTATTCGTGAGCTTGGCCACGACGTGGTTCCCGTAGAGGACCTTACCGGATACCCCTCTATTTTGGGTGGCCGCGTGAAAACGCTTCACCCTAAAGTATTTGGCGGAATCCTGTCGCGCCGGCCGTTGGAAGCCGATTGCCAGCAATTGCAGGAATATGAAATCCCCGAAATCGACCTTGTTATTGTAGACCTCTACCCGTTTGAAGAAACGGTGGCATCGGGCGCATCAGAGCAGGAAATCATTGAAAAAATAGATATTGGCGGCATCTCGCTGATCCGTGCCGCGGCGAAGAACTTCAACGATGTGGCCATTATTGCCTCCAAAGACGACTATAAATACCTTGAAAATATCCTTGCCGAAAATGAGGGGTATACGTTCCTTGAACACCGTAAAGAACTCGCCAAACGCGCATTCAACGTGTCGTCGCACTACGATTCGGCCATCTTCAATTATTTCAACCGGGAAGAGCCGCTGCAAGTGTTCAAAAAAAGTGAACAACAGGCCCAGGTACTCCGTTATGGCGAGAACCCCCACCAAAAGGGCGTTTTTTATGGCAACCTGGATGCGCTGTTCGATAAGCTGAACGGCAAGGAACTATCCTATAACAACCTCGTGGATGTGGACGCGGCGGTGGCGCTCATCGATGAATTCGATGAACCGACATTTGCCATACTCAAACATACGAATGCGTGCGGCGTTGCTACCCGCCCGGATTTGCTCACCGCTTGGCAGGATGCACTGGCCTGCGATCCGGTATCGGCATTTGGCGGTGTAATCATCTGCAACGGCGAAATCGATGGGCAAACGGCCGAAGAAATCAACAAACTGTTCTTTGAGGTTTTGATAGCGCCGACCTACAGTGAGGCCGCGCTACGCATACTTACCAGCAAGAAAAACCGGATATTGTTGCGGCGCAAACATACGACACTTCCCAAGAGCCAATTCAAAACATTGCTCAACGGCGTGATCGAACAGGATAAGGATGCGGTAATCGAGGGGCCTGAACAAATGCGGCCCGTTACGGACAAAGCCCCTACCGAGCGGGAGTTGGAAGATCTCTTCTTTGCCAATAAAATCGTCAAGCATACCAAATCCAACACCATTGTACTGGTCAAGGATGGCCAGCTATCGGCAAGCGGCGTGGGGCAAACCTCGCGCGTGGATGCGCTGAAGCAGGCCATCGAAAAGGCCAAGTCTTTCGGGTTTGATTTGCGTGGGGCGGTGATGGCGTCAGATGCGTTCTTTCCGTTTCCCGATTGTGTGGAGATTGCCGCCGATGCGGGCGTCACGGCAATCAGCCAGCCGGGGGGGTCCATCCGCGATAAGGAATCTGTCGAAATGGCCGACAAAAAAGGCGTAGCGATGGTTATCACCGGTGTGCGGCATTTCAAACATTAATAATATGGAACACGGATCATTGCGGATACGAAAACGTTCAATTGAATCCGTGTCATCCGCGTCCAATAAAAAGCAACTCGGTTATGAAATTCGGAAGTGTTGAAAATCCAGAAGCGATAGATTTTACCCTACCCCCCACCCACCCCGATACCCTGGCTTTGTTGGGCAGGCATAAACCCACTAAGTCGTTGGAGGTATATGTGGGCTGCGCGAAATGGAACAGGCAGGACCTCAAGGGGTTCTATCCGCGAGGAACCAAAGATGAGTTGAGCTATTACGCTACGCAATTCAACAGCATCGAGTTGAACGGTACGTTCTACAACTCGCCCGACAAGCAGCAGGTGGAGACCTGGAAAGCCAAAACCCCTGCTGATTTCAAGTTTTTCCCGAAGGTACCGCAATCCATCAGTCACTATGGCCGTTTGCTCAATGTGGATGAGAAAATGACCGCATTCGCTGATGCTATCGCATTATTCGAAGAAAAGCTGGGGGTAAGTTTTCTCCAGTTGCACGACAATTTCAAACCGAAAGATTTTGATCGATTGGCGACATTCGTCAAGAAATTTTCGAAATCCGTACCATTGGCGGTGGAGGTACGTAATGCCGAATGGTTCGCTGACGCTCCCACTAGCCAAAAATTATATAGCCTGCTGGAAGAAGAAAAAACAGCAAATGTACTTGTGGATACAGCAGGCCGACGGGACATGCTTCACATGCGCCTCACCACCCCAACCGCTTTTGTTCGCTATGTAGGCGCCAATCACCCGACGGATAAGAACCGGCTGGATGACTGGGTTGCCCGCATCAAAGAATGGCGCGACGCGGGGTTGCGGTCGCTTTACTTTTTTGTTCACCAGAATATTGAAGTCGAATCCCCACTCCTTTCCACGTATTTCATCGAAAAACTTAACGCCGACCTCGGTCTCGAGGTAAGAGGGCCGGTCGGCAAGCTGTTTAATTGATCAATCGTCGTATTTCTCCAACTGGCGGAGCAGCGTAGCGAAGTCCTTTGGGTAAGGTGCCTGGAAATGATAGGGCTTATCCCCTATCGTAAGCCGCAGTTCATGTGCATGCAGTGCAAACCGCCGCATGATGGGCTGTTCTTCCTTTCCGCGCCCCAATGAAAAGCCGCGTTTTTTGATCTGCGAAAGGTATACCGGTTTGCCGTGGTATAGGGCGTCCCCCACGATGGCGGCTTGCTGTGTGGCCAAGTGTATCCGGATCTGGTGCATCCGGCCGGTTACCGGACGGCATTCCACCAGGGTAAAATGTTTAAAATAACGAAGCGAGTTGAAATAGGTTTCGGCCCGCTTGCCATTGGCCCGGTCTATCGTCACGTTTTTATTGCCCAGGTTAAGTATGGGCAGATCGACCAGCACATCTTCGAACACATGGGTCCCGCCGATGATGGCATGGTAGGTTTTCGTCACGCGCCGGCGCTCAAATTCGATAGACACCAACCGATAGGTTTCAGGGTTTTTGGCTATGAGCAACAGTCCGGAGGTTTCCTTGTCGAGCCGATGGCATACTTGGGCCTCGGGGTGGTACTTTTTGGCCAAACGCAATACACTGGGTTCTCCCCCCTCCCGTTCATCCAATGAGGCCAAAAATGCAGGTTTGTTGATCACGATCAGGTTGTCGTCTTCGAAGATAATCTGTTCTGCAAACTGCGGCAACTTGGGCACATAGCGATCGTGGTTATTCATGTGGGCAAAATTACGTATTCGTAGCGACAACGGGAAACCTATTCCGCCTACGTTCCGCCAAAAAGGCTATCTTTGCCGTATGGATAACTACGCCATTATTTTCGATATGGATGGGGTCATCGCCCACACCAACCCACACCATACCGAAGCATTCAAGCAGTTTTTCGATAAATACAATGTGGACTACACCATGGGGGAGTTTGAAGACCACATGTATGGCAAGCACAATGATTACATCATGCGTTATTTTTTCAAACGCCCGCTGGATGATGCCGAAGTTAAAAAGCTCGCTGAAGAAAAAGAAGCACTCTTCCGTGAGATGTATGCAGACCATGTTGTGCCCATAGCTGGCCTGCCGGGGTTTTTGGACGGGCTTAAAGCCGCAGGTTACCGTATAGGGGTTGCCACTTCGGCGCCTCGGGCCAACCTCGACTTCATCATTGACAAACTCTCCATACGCCCATATATGGATGCGGTTTTGTCTAGCGAGGATGTAACCGCCCACAAGCCCGACCCGGCAATTTACCTCAAGTCGGCCAACCTGCTCCAGGTGCAACCGAGTAATTGCGTCATCTTCGAAGATTCGTATTCCGGCGTATCCGCAGCCCGCAACGCGGGTGCGGTGGTCGTCGGCGTACTTACCTCCCATACAGCGGATGAACTTCCCCCCTGCAAGCGTTATATCTACGACTACCGTGAAATTGGTATAGATGACATAGCCAATCTATTAACCAGCCCCGATGCCTGATTTTTCCGGTTTCTTGCAAGGGCCGGTCGAATGGGCTGTTTTTCTGGGTTGTGCCCTGCTCATTGGCATGTCCAAAACAGGCATACCCAATATCGGTACCTTCACGGTGCCTATATTCGCGCTGCTGTTCGGCGCAAAAGCCTCCACAGGCATCGTGCTGCCCATGCTATGCATGGCGGATTTACTTGCCGTCATTTATTACCGTAAGAAGTTCCATCGGGCACTCGTACTCAAACCCATGCCCTGGGCATTGCTGGGGTTGGTCGTTGCACTCGTTGCAGGGCATCTTATCCCCCAAAAGGGATTCAAGGTGATGATGGCTATCTGCATCCTTGTGGGGATCGTGACCATGGTGTTCACCCGGCGACCGGAGCGGGCCTATGCCCTCACCGAATCACCCTGGTTCGCGCCAGTCATGGGGTTCTTGTTGGGTTTTTCAACCATGATCGGCAATGCGGCGGGTCCACTCCTCGTTGTCTATCTACTTGCGCTCCGATTGCCGAAGTTTGCTTTTGTCGCCACCGGGGCGTGGTTTATCATGACCCTCAACTACTTGAAAATCCCCTTGCAAGCTTTTGTATGGGATAACCTTTCATGGAACAGTCTCCTGCTTGATTTGACGGCACTTCCGGTTATACTGCTTGGTGGGATCTTGGGTATCCGCATGGTCCACATACTTCCCGAGCGCCAGTTTAAGACCGCCATGATTGCGCTGACGGTCATATCCACCTTATTTCTGTTCGTATAAGCAGCCGCACCCTGTCGCCAGCTAGCTAAGTTCTGCTTTGAAGAAGTCCACGGTACGCTGCCACGCCAACTTCGCGGCTTCCGGATCAAAGCGGGGCGTGGTATCGTTGTGAAACCCATGGTTGACGTCGGCATACATATACACGGTATACTGTTTATCATTTGCCTCCAATGCCCGCTCATAGGCCGACCACCCTTCGTTCACCCGCGTATCCAAACCGGCATAATGGAGTTGCAGCGGAGCCTGTATTCTCGGCACGTCAGCCGCAGCGGGCTGTCCTCCGTAAAAAGGTACGGCAGCCTTCAGATCAGGTATACGGACAGCCATCATATTGGAGATCCACCCACCGAAACAGAAACCCACCACCCCGACGTTGCCATTACATGTTTCCTGCTGTTTCAGAAATTCGGCGGCAGCGATGAAGTCTTCGAGCATCTCATCGCGATTCCGCGTGCTCTGCATTTCGCGTCCCTCATCATCGGTGCCCGGGTACCCACCCAACGGACTCAATGCATCAGGCGCAAGGCTGACAAATCCGGCCACAGCAGCCCTCCGGCACACGTCTTCGATATGCGGATTCAGGCCACGGTTTTCGTGTACCACCACAATCCCTCCCAGCTGTTGGCTATGATCTTTCGGTATACACAACAATGCCTTTATCGTGCCGCCTCCTTTCGGCGAAGGGTAGTCGACATATGTTTCCGTGATCCGACGATCGCCGGCCTTGACCTGGATACGCTCCTGGTAATTGGGCATCAGGAAACTCATGAGTGCTGGCACCGTGACAGCGCCGCCTGCATACGCCGACAACCGCTGCATGAAATCTCGGCGCGATAATCGATTATGTGCATAATCGTCGTAAAGATCAAAGACCTCCTGCCGGATGTCTTCTTTTTTTAATTGTTTCATCGTTTCTAGTTTTTAGCGCTCCCTTGGTATGTGTTGGCTTCTTGCGCCGGGCCTGCGTAGGCCAAGACGCAAACGCAAGTATAAAAATAATTAAAAATAGAAATATCGGAGATAGCTGCCATTACTTCTGCAAATCTTTAAGTAGCTTCCTGAGGTTAATCCCCCTGCCAAGTACCGGCTTGAATAGGTCCCCTTCGGAACGGATGCGATCCAACGCGTTGGCAATCGTAAAATCACTTATCTTCAACCCTTTTTTCACTTCTTTCCAATGAAGTGGCATCGACACAGTGGCATCGGGCTTTGGGCGAAGTGAGTAAGGTGCCGCCAGTGTCGCCGACGGCCGGTTTTGCAAAAAATCGATGTACACCTTGCCACGGCGCTTGTCAATCATCCGCTCCACGCTAGTAAAATCGAGTGTTGCATCCACTTCGTTGGCCACCCAGCGGGCGAAAAGCTGCGATTGGTCGTACGTGTATTTCGCGCCCAAGGGAATATAGATATGCAGGCCGGTGGAACCGGAAGTTTTACAATACGAAGGGACGGCGATGGTCTCCAGAAAGGCATGGATAGCATTGGCGACCTCGATCACCTGCTCGAAAGTATTGGTTTTATCGGGGTCGAGGTCTAGCAGGCACCATGTTGGATAATCTGGTTTATGGATTGTGCTGCTCCATGGATTCATCTCGATAGCTGCCAAGTTGGCCATATAGAGCAGGGCTGCCTCATTATTGCAAAGCATGTAATGCTTGCGTTTACGCTCGCCCTCGGCTTTATAAGGGTACTTTTCTACCCATCCCGGCACCTTGCCGGTCATGTCTTTTTGATAGAAGCTCTTACCCTCGATCCCATTGGGAAACCGATTGAGCGATTGGGGCCGGTCCTTAAGATAGGGCAGTATGTATTTGGCCACCTGCCGGTAATAATTGAGCATATCAGCTTTCGTGTACCCCCCCTCCGGCCAGAGTACCTTTTGGAGATTGGTGAATTTCAGTTCATTGCCGTTTACTTTCTTCACCTGCGTTTTTTCTTTCTTTTTCACTTCTTCCATAACAACCTTATTTTCAAGCACCACCGTTTTGGCATCCTTATCCTCCCGCAGAGCGATGAATGCAGGGTGCCTGAATACGCCTTCCTCGGTCACTTCGGTATAATGGATTTCACACACGATTGTAGGGGCCAGCCACGTTGCCTCCGCATGCGGCGGATTGGGTCTGAACCGTGATGGTTTGCTCGGGCCGGGAGTAGTGGTGAATGGACTTGTTTTGCGGACCAGCGGTTTGAACAAGCGCAGCATTTCCCGTTGTTCGGCATCTTTGAACCCCGTACCTACCTTTCCAGCATATCGGAAATCTTTACCCTCAAATACGCCCAGCAACAAGGCGCTGAACGGTTTTGAGGTTCCGGTATT
>NZ_JBMQOC010000068.1:0-9942 GCF_053550995.1 Parapedobacter sp. | reverse complement strand
TATCTACCAAGTGTTTTGCCAGGAGATGGCATAGGAGAACGGTCCACCCCCCTCTACGGGATCGATATGGGGAAGGCATTCGCCATCGGGCTGCCTGCCCCGCACAAAGTTGACATCCGGGTCGAAAACATTCTTATAGTTATACATCTGCCGGCCAAACACGTTTTCGTAGAAATCGTTGCCCACCGCTTTCGCCAGCTGGTAACCGCAGAAATCATCGTATGCATATTCCAATGTCTTCGCTGTGCTTTCGTGGATTTCACCGTAGGGGATGTATCCCTTGGTAAAATAGTCCTTCCACCCTTCCCTGCCGTTGGAGCCACCCCAAAAGCCCTTATTGGTGACCTCGTGATAATAAGCCCGCAGGGCGCTGTCGGGGTTGAACGTGTGGATGCCCTTTGCCCAAGCATCGGCAAGCAACGATATGGCGTGGTTGCCAATCATCACGCCCGACATGCCCGGATTGGACCAGGTGGGGAAAAAGCCGGCCTGTTGCTGGGCATCCAATAACGACTGCATATACCTTCCCTGCATTTCCCGATGCAGGATGTTGCTCAAGGGGAATTGTGCCCGGAAGGTATCCCAGAAGCCGTTGTCGGTATACATATAACCGGAGTGAATTTTGCCGTCGTACGGGCTATAGTAATACGGATCGCCGTTTTCGTCGATCTCGTAGAATTTCCGCGAAAACAGATTCGCACGGAACAGGCAGGAGTAGAATGTGGCCTTTTCTTCTTCCGTTCCACCTTCCACCACCACCCGGTTCAGCAATGTATTCCACACGTCGAACGCTTTTGCTTTCGTGGTCTTGAAATTTTTGGCGCTGCCCAGTTCTTGTTCGAGGGTCAGTGCCGCCTGATCGGCACTGATGTACGATGAGGCCACCTTGACTTCGACCGTTGCACCCGGCGCAAATTCGAGGTATGCCCCCACCCCTTTTCCTGCCTCGTGCAGATTGTCCGCCCGTATGCTGTCGCCCGTGTTTTCCCACGTACCGAAACTTTTGAAATCGCGATCAAATTCCAGCACGAAGTAGTTCTTGAAATTGCCCGGAACAAACCGGCCGTTATTGACAAAGCCGATGATTTTCCGCTCATGCGGGATAATCTCCACCTCGCTGTCTTTGATAAAGCCATCCAGCACCAAATACGCCTTTTGCTTGCGCGGGAAACTGAACCGCATGTGGGCGCCGCGCTCCACGGGGCTGATTTCCGCTTGGATACCGTTATCAAACGTAACGGCATAATAATGTGGTTTCGCCGTTTCCCGGTCGTGACTGAATGCCAATGCGCGTTCATCTTCATTCACCACCAAGCTTCCGATCCCCGGCATCAACGAAAACACCGCATAGTCGTTCATCCACGGACTGCATTGGTGCACCTGCTGAAAGCCCCTGATGGTGTTGGCTTTATATTGGTATTTCCAGCCATCACCGTTTTTACCGGTTTGGGCGGAAAAGAAATGGAGGCCAAATGGCAGTCCTACGGTTGGATAGGTGTTCCCATACGACAAGGCCCATTCGGAATCGGTGCCTTGTAAGGTATTGACATATTTCACCAGATTGCGTTCCTGAGCGAACGAAAATACGCAACCTAAAAGTACGACCGCCAAGCCCGCCGAAACCGCCCTGATGACCCGATACATCCTTTTCATTTCCAAACCCCTGTTCGTTTTAAAACCCATGTGCTCCTATTTAGCTGCCTGTTGCCTTGCCCCAGTTTTCATTAGGCTGGGGTCCCATGAATAATTCGAGTGTACCGCCGGCGACCATATCCTGAAAGTCGATGTAACATTTGTTGTACGGCTGCCCATTGAGCAATGCCTTTTGGATGTAGCTATTCTCGGGCGAATTATCATGGGCGGTTATTTTAAACGTTGTCCCGTCGAAATAATCCGGATCGAGCGCAAACGCTACCTCATCGAATAGTGGACTGGTTATTTCGTAGCGCGTGGTGCCGGGGCACGACGGATGTATACCGGAGGCCGCTAAGACGTACCAGGCCGACATCTGCCCCACGTCTTCATTGCCGACAATGCCTTCCACGGAATTTTCATAAGCGGTTTCGCAGATATGGCGGGTCCATTTCTGTGTCAGCCACGGCGCATCCATGTGGTTAAAGAGAAACGGAACGAGGTGCACCGGCTCATTGGCATGGTTATAATAGTCGTTCCACAGCATGTGTTCCGGTGTTTTCTCAAAAAAATCGGTCAGGTCGGCCAGCGCTTTGCTGCGCCCGCCCATCAACTCAATCATGCCCGGAATATCGTGCGGAACGAACCATCCCTGCTGGTAGGGGTTGGATTCGATAGTCCCGTACCATTCTGTCGTCCGGGCATTTTCGGGCCAATCTTCCCACGACCCATCTTCTTTCTTGGGCCTGAACCATCCGTTTTCCGTGTCGAAAACATGCCGGTAGGCCTGTCCTTTTTCGAGAAAACGTTGGGCATCGTCCTGTTTACCCAATCCGCTGGCCAGTTGCGAGATACACCAGTCGGTATAGGCGTACTCCAACGTATTGGAAATGCTGAACGGAGGACCTGTATACCCCAATTCATCGTTGCCGAACAGCTGGGACGTATGGACGGCATATTGGTACGCTTTCTCGACATCGTAATCGCGGATGCCTTTTACATACGCATCGGCCAGTACCGATAGTGCCGGGTTGCCGATCATGCAACCGGAGTAGGCATTCAGCAACTCCCAGCGCTCGAAATACCCCTTGCCTGATTCGTCGGCGAGTTCAATCAGCGAATTCAATTGATCGCTGACCAGCTGCGGATTGATGAGAGTCTGCAACGGAAATTGGCTGCGGAAGACGTCCCACCCACTGAAGATGGTCCGCCGCGTGTAGCTACTGTCTTCATGGATCTTCTGGTCTCCGCCCGTATATCGTCCATCCACATCGGTATAGGTACGCGGGTCGATCATCGTGTGGTAAAGCGCGGTATAGAAAATCGTTTTTTTATCATCCGTTCCGCCTTGCACGTTAACACGTGACAATGCTTTGTTCCACAAATCCGTCGCTTCCGCCCGCACCTGGTCAAAGTCCTTGCCTTCTATTTCTTTTCTGAAATTGTTCTTTGCTCCCGCTAAGTCTACAAACGAGATGCCCACTTGCAGCGTCACCTCTTCATTGGCATCGGTTTCAAAATCGGTAAAAAAGCCGAGGTGGTCGCCTTCCAACTCGGTCTCCCCTTGGATGATTTCCGCCTTTTCCACATGCCGCAAGTACCGTTCACTCACCACATCATCCCGCTTGCGGGACCAGCCATCCGGGATATCCGCACGCCAGAAACCATAATCAGCCAAGGGCTTGCTGAAACGGGCATAAAAATAGACCGTATAATCTGCCTTTCCCTCACCGTCTCCCCAGCCCCCGCCTTCGGGGGTGCATTCCATCCACCCCTGTATCGTCCGGTCATCCACCTTACGGATATATTGCCGTACGGAGGTCCCCCCCACGCGCCTTGCCAAGTCGATCTGGATACGGGATTCCTTATTTTCCGGAAAGGTGAAACGGATCATCCCGCTATGTGGAGCCGCGGTCGTTTCCACGCCGATACCGTAGTCGGCCAACTGCACCGCGTAGTAACCCGGTTGGGCCAATTCCGAATTTTTGTCGTAGCGCGACCGGTACCCTTGGATGCTTCCATCCTCCTTTCCGGCAATCGTTTTCAAACTCCCTGTTGTGGGCATCACCAAAAAATTGCCGAGGTCGCCATACCATCCCACACCGCTCATTTGCGTAAACGCGAAGCCTTCTATCGTCTTGTGCTCGTAACTGTACCCGGGGCTGTTGTCGCCCCCGGTTATCGTATTCGGGCTGACCTGTACCATGCCGTATGGCGTCGTCGCCCCCGGAAACGTCTTCCCCAAGCCATGGTAAACCCCCGCTTCTCCCACGCTGGTGCTCGCCCCGATGAAAGGATTTACGAAATCGGCTGCTGCAAAATCTTCCTGCTGTATACCGCTTGCGCATGCACCAAGCAAAGACAACAACGCCCATCCCACCCCATAGTATACCTTCTTACCCACCATAAATAACTGACTCATTAACTTTTATCATTCCCTTTGTTACTGAACGGCAACGAGTTCGATTTTCCGTGTTTTCGGTATCGCCGCTTCCCTTATGGCCGCCACCAACTGGTCAATTTGGTGCTGCCAAGCCTCCCGCACTTCGGGCAACATGGCCTTCGCGTACAAATCCCTTTTGGCCCGCAACCAACCATCTGTGGCAATGTGTTCGTCCATGACGTTGATGGCTTGGCGATTGTTGGCGTTCAACAGCCCCTTGGGCTGGAAGAAGTTGTACTGTACCCAGGCATAATCCCTAAACCTGCGCTCGATCTCCCAACGCTCTTCGTTCAGATACATCACACCCAATGCTTGCTGGTATTGGGGGGTTTGGCTTAACGCCGCTAGATTTATCCCTTCGGCAAGCTCTTCGGCAGACCACGCCCCGATTTCCTCGCCATCGATGAGCAATCGGTGGAGGCCGTTCAATCCAGCCACGACCAACCGCTCCTGATTCATCTCTTCCATGAAAGGTACGGCGCGCAATGCTTCGTACTGGCTTTTTTTGTTGCCCCAACCCCGCGCTACGGTATCCAGGGGATAAGGCAATGAATTCGCCTGGTAGTCGAAAGAAATGCCGGTTGGTGTTTTCTTGACATGTGACACGTTGCAATTGACCGTCGAAACCACTTCCTGATGGGCGGCATCAATGGATAGTTCGGCCACCTTGTTGCCCGCAAAACCTTGCGCCTTCAGAAACAGGTATGCCATTACCATGTGCCCATCGTTGTCTGGGTGGATGCGGTCGTTTCCGCAAAGCGTGAAAGTCGGATCCTGCTGCTGGATACGTCCATTGATACGTGTCATCGGTTGGTTCAGATCGAAGAATTCCCAACCGTTTTCCTTGGCCGATGCCCTTTGGAAGTCCACGATGCGGAGCATCGCCCTATTCTTTCCCTTGAAAGGGGTATTGCCTTCAATCTCGGCCGTTTCGTCGTAAGGCGAGCTGCCCATCAATACAATCCGGGTATCGGTGAGTTCACGATACCGGCTTTCCATTTCTTGGTAGGCCTCAAATGATTCCTTCACCTTTTCGTCGGCAAACTTACCGGGCTCCGAGCCGTTGTATTCGAAATAACCCGAGTCGTTCATGCCAAAGGTTGTTACCAATACGGTTGGGCGCCTACTGAACACGTCGCCCTCCAAACGTTTGACCATCTCGATGACCCGGTCGCCCCCAATACCCGCATTTTCTATCGTCAGGTCCATCTTCGGAAACCGCGTCATATAATAGAGCCAGATGTACGAATGGTAATGCCCGCCATCCGTGATGCTATTCCCTAGAAACACAACCCGGTCGTTATCCTTAAATGGTTTTAGCCCTTGGGCCAAGACAGGCGATGATTGCAGACACGTTAGCGAAACGAGGAGGACGAGCCAAGTGAGCAGCGGAAGACGGTTTTTTGTAGCAACGGTAATCATGCGACGTTTATAATTTAAAAGGTTAAACCGGAATCGGGACCTTACCTGCCCCGCCGAATGGCGTGGCCGTATGTCTGTGTTCCTGTACCGGCAAATGTATATACCAATTCGCCCACCTGTATGGCCAAGTAGGCTAGTTGGTAGGTTATTTTTACCTTTTAAAAATATAATACGCTTTTAATCACAAATTTACCGATAAGTCATATAGACCAATTGGTAAACGTATGAGAACCTATCTGACGGGAAATGCACCTATCTTTTTCACGTTTTCTTCAAAGTGCTCGGGGTCGGTAACGGCTTTCCCTTTCACTTTGCTCTTGTAATTGTAAATCGTCTGGATGGAATACCGCAGGAACGTGGCAATTTGGTTGACGTCGGTGATGCCCAGTCGGATAAGCGCGAAAATGCGCAGCTCCGTGTTCAGGTGATTTTTCTTGAGTACGTATCGTTCGTTTTCTCGGAGCAATGCATTAAATTCCAAGACGAAATCAGGGTAAACCTCCAGAAAGGTGCTATCGAAGTCGGTATATAACTCCTGTGCATCTTTTTCGAGCGTAGAGGTGGATGCGCTCAGCTTTTGTAGCTCGTCCAGTTGGCCCGCTTTAATCTTTCTGCTTACGGTTTTACGGAATTCATCCAATTTATCGAGATATACCGCGCATTGGTTGATGTAATACCCGATATACCTTTCCCGTATCAGGTTCGCTTCATCCAATCGCTGGTTGGTGGATATCAGCTGCACGTTAATGGCGTCCAGATTCTTTCTTGCCCTCGATACGGTCTTTATCTGTTTATAAAGGAAGTATAACGTCACGATCAAGACGATCAGGAACACACTTATGGCCAGCGCGTAAGACCTTAGATTCCGTCGTTGTTGTTCGATTTTGGCCAGGTAAGTGGCTTCGATGATCGGTTGCGTACGTGCAATCACCGCATTCCTGAACCGTGAGTTATAAAAATTGGCATCCTTGAGTGCCGCCTGGATATAGTTGTATGCCCGGTCTATCGCTCCCTTACCGTGCAAATACATCGCTAAATTCAATAGCGATTCGTTTTCTTTTACGGCTAACCGCACATCGGTTATCGCTGCAAGCAGCAGATACTTTTCCTGCAACGATTGGTTTCCGAGTTCTTTATGGATCATTGACAGCCCCATCGCCGACATGGCATAGCCGTGGGAATCAACCGCCTCGTTCTTGAACAACGCCAATTGGATTTTGGCAGAAGCTTCGAATTCGCCTTCCGCCTTCAGTTTGAAAGACTTTTCCTTCAGGTACATGTCCGAGTCCTTGCCCAGTAGGTTCATCAACGTGTCCCTGCATCGCATAATCTCTGCGAAGTGCACCCGATTGTATTTCGGGTTGTCGGTATATTTTATCAGATTTTCATTATAGCGGATATAACCCCAGCAATAATATACCTTCAGGTGGTGAGGCAAAGCATCGAATTCGATGGTATCGAAAATTTCGAAAGCTTGGGTAAACAAGCCGGAAATCGACAAAACAAAGGCTAATCGCAACCTGCTTTCATCGATAAACGCCTTGTTGTTCAAGTCGTCGGCCAATTGGATATTCCGGTCGATGTAAGCGAGAGCAGAATCGCATATAAAAGACTGGTATTCGGCAATCAGCTCGTTGTTTAGGTGATAGCGGCTTTCCAACGACCGCTCCCGTTGGAGCACCTGCTTGATGCTGTCGATTTTCTGTTCTTTTTCTGCGGTATAGACGGCGCGTTTAGCGATGGTTTTATCCAGTACCTGCAATAGGGAATCTATTTCGGTTTTTTCACCGTTCGGAAAAGCGAACGTGTAGGAACCCAAGGAAAGGATTATGGTGCATAAAAGTATCTTCATTCCGCAATAACAATTGGTCGGCAAGTTGCTATGAAGGGCAAAGCTAGCGAAATATACGCGAAACCTATAAAAAACTCATTCCTTACCGTAAACCTGTGTTTTGTAATTTAGTAATAAGGTAATAAGAAGAAAGTAACCGCTTAAGCGGCCATCAGGTTACTCCACCGTTCTTTACGGAAGTACTTCATCATGACGATAAAACCGACCCAGGCAGTAGCCGCTATCCCCCAAACAAGCGCCTCATTTGCGGCAAAGAAATAATGGACATATCCCAGCAGCCCGACAAAACCCGTCAATAGCAGCGTCACGACAATCCGCCCGCCGCCTTGTTTGACAGGCTGTGAAAATGGGTATGCCTTGGTCATGAAAAGGGCAATCAACAACGCTTCGATACTGCCGATACCGGCAGCCAGCAGGGCATCGTTTATGATCCCTATACCCATCAGCGGGATACCGATGAAAACCAACAAGGCAATATAAGGATAGAAGAACTTGACGAGTACCGCCTTGAGTACCCCCGCCATCAACTCGCCGGGTGCGCGTAGCGGCGCCGCATAATACACCCATGCGGCCTTGAACCGTTCGCTTTGGGAAATGGATTGGAACACCGTCATCAGCGTGAATATAGACAGGTAAAACAAGACGATGAATGTACCCTGCTCGCGCATCTGTTCCAATTTAGCCACCAGTGAGCCACCTGAGCTACCCTCGTCATTGCCACTGCCGACAAAAAAGAGAAACACGAAATACACCGGCACGAAACCCAACGATGGGTAAACTTTCTGTTTGAACTCCCTCGACCGGCCGGTGATGAGCCACACGATGCCAAACCCCGCGGCTTCCAGCGGGCTCCGGCTCAACAATGCCCCCAGCCTGTCACCAAGGGTGCGTTTTACCGTAGCCCCTCCTTGGTCCACTGCGGCCGCCGTATCACTCCCTCCGGCCATCGCGGCAAGCTTGTCGTTGAATCCGGCGGCGAATATCCGCACCACCAACCACAGGGCCATCAAGGGGGCCAACACACCCAGTGCGCCGAGCACTGCCACCCCTACCGAGAACGGTTGCCCGACCAGCTGCTGGAGCGAAGCTACCCACACCGGCGGCAATAACCAGGTGGCGGGCGCCGACTCGATGCGCAGTTGCTGGACCCATTCACTGCGCAGCAACGTCGGCCCTAAGTAATAGGATGAAAATATGGCCACCGAAAATAAGACCTGAAAAATCGACACCGTATCTTTCAGCCGCTGTGCCGAAAGCCATTTCATCATCATCAGGTAAAAAAGGTTTACCAAGAGCAGGGTAAGAATGCCGGTTATCATCACTTGCACCATGAAAATCGCACCGGCGGTAATCCCGTTAACCACAACAGCGTATACCAAGCCTGGCAAGGCGAGGCCCGCCAGCAAACCCAGCAGTAGGATACCGATATGGAGGATACGGCTCACTGAAAATGTCCGGTCGTCCACGGGCCGGGGCAAGATGATGAACTGGTCGCGCGTATCCAATAAGATGGTTGAAAACTCGCTGATCAGCATCAACGCCAACACACACATCAAGGAGAAAAAATAAAACGAGCCAGCCACATATGGATCGTCCAAGAAAAAATGATAAGCCAACAACATAGCTCCCGTCAGGGCCATCACAATGGTTTGTAGGATACTGGTATTCGACGACTTCTTCTTTGTGCCTGTCGCCCACGACATCATCGGCCGTCGGTTATCCATCGATAGTTTGACCTTCAGGATCAAACGGAGCTTTTCAAGGTCGACACCCAGGCGTTTCCACAGGAAAGCGGGCGACAACAGGATGTTAAGAATCAGTTTATTCACGTTATTTCCTTATTATCGTCCGTCTAGGGCCGAAATGATCTGGGCGGCATCATTGTCGGCGTTCGCACGGCCCGTAAGCCGCGCAAAAACACGTTCCAACGTTTCACCATGTTCATGCTTGAGGGAGTCGAACGTGCCATCGGCCACGATAGCGCCATCATGGATGAGCAGGATGCGATCGGAAATTTTCTCCACCACGTCCATCATGTGCGAACAGTAGAAAATGGTCTTCCCTTCCTTTGCCAACAGCGATATCATTTCCTTGACGGTGATTACGGCATTGGCATCCAGGCCCGCCAGCGGCTCGTCAAGCATGATGATGCGCGGATTATGGATGATACCTGCGATAAGCAGCACTTTCTGCCGCATGCCTTTGGAAAATGCATCCATGCGTGTATGCAGCCGATCACCCAAGCCGAAACTGGCCAACAAGCGCTCTGCCCGGCTGCGGATCGTCGATGCCTCCATGCCATAGAGTTTACCCACGAAATCCAGGTACTCCAACGGGGTGAGCACATCATAAAGTTCCGCATTTTCGGGCACGTATCCGATCTTGGCTTTCACCGCAAGCGCATCGGCCCGCAGGTCGATGCCATCCACGGTCACCGTGCCTTGGAAATCGGCGATCAGCCCGCAGAGTATTTTCACGGTGGTCGACTTGCCCGCGCCGTTCGGCCCGATGTAACCGATAATTTGGCCCGGATAGATATCGAGGTCGATGCCATTAAGGATATGCTTGCTACCGTACGATTTTTCAAGGCCGG
>NZ_JBMQOC010000067.1:0-21362 GCF_053550995.1 Parapedobacter sp. | reverse complement strand
TTTCAATTAACTGTTTTTTGTTCAACTTCGAATACCCATCGATGCCGATTTTTTTGGCCTCTTTCGTCAATTCCTCTTTTGTGCGCTCCTCTAATTTGCTAGCCTTCCCGCCCTTTTCGCTGGCATTAGGGGTGTTGGCGATGCGGGCGGCTTTTTCTTTGCTCATTCCCTCGTCGCGTAGCGCCTCATATTTCTCGTCGTCCTTAATTTGTTTGCCGTGATCTTTTGCCATGATATTTTCTCCTATTCTTTTCTTTATGGGCCGAGGATAGTCCGGCCCCCTTTTGTTATATCCACTGCCAAAACAGCTACTTTTTTTCGATACTGTCGTTGCCCGGCTGGGAATACGAAGGAGGATCGCTAGCCGGAAAGCTTTGTTCGATTTGCTCATCTATTTTACGTTCGCGCTCCGCACGATCCTTTTTTTTGTCCATACGTGGCCTTGTCTTCTTGTTGGCCTTGTCTACCGGTTTTAAGTCTTTCATGTCGTAATCGTTAGAAATGAGCACTTGCTCATATATAGAGGCTAACACCCGTATATACCCATATGTTTTGACCAACATTCCTTAAATGGGGCCTGGGTTTTCTTGCGTACGGTTTATTTATGTCGATGACGCCGCAAGGTATTTCGTCGTAATGAGGAGTAACAGGGTGCGATCGGTTTTGGCGTCCTCGTAATTTTCACGCACCAGGCGTGTTATTTCTTCATCTTTCATCTTTACCGCAATCATCTGTAGCAGTTGAAAGGAAGCCATTTCGATGCTTTCTATATTATGCAGGTAAAAGAGCATGGCCAGGTCGCGCAATACAGGCTGTCCGCTGCGTTGTCTAATTTCTTCAAAAGAATCTTTGATAAGGCCAAGCATGCCGCTGGAGCTTTTTTCCGAAACCTCCGCGCCCAAACGGTCGTAAATCTGCCGCATACGTCCCTGTTGCTTCTGTACATCATTTATCGTTTCTCGGATGCCCTTTTTCAGGTCGGCAAAATGGGCTTCTTCCTCCAGCGTATGGAGGCTGGATACCAAATGTGTTTTGGCGGTGTAGATCTTCGTGAGATGGGCGATAAAAAAATTACGCAGTTGATCGGCGTCGAGTTCAATATCCATTGGCATATCGTATTGGTTTATGAGAGTTGCTTTCGAACGTGTGCCAGTAAGTTATCTATTCCAAAGGGTTTGGCGATGTAACTGTCCGCCTCACAGGCGGCTGCGATGGTATGTAGATCGTGCTCTGCGGAAAAAAGGATAACCGGGACATGTTTTGTATGTGCATTGGTTTTCAATTCCTTGCATATATCGACCCCTGTTTTGGGCGAACCGACGATGCGCACATCCAGAAGTACAATGTCTGGATGTAGCACGGTGATGAAGTCGGCTTCAAGGCTGACCTTCGAAAGGATGACCTCATAACCGGAGTCCTGAAACACGATGTCCAACATCTCCAGAATGTCTTCGTCGTCGTCAATGATGAGTATCGTTTTTGCCATATGTTATTGTGCTCTTTAGTAAGTATCGTGGTGATAGGATTTAGGTACATTTTCTGTGTGTTATCCATCGTTTTCCGCAAACTGTTCATCGCCATCCAATTGTATTTGTAGCATGTTTTCGTCGGTAAGATCAAGACGCAGCGGGGTGATAGAGACAAAATCATTTTCCACCGCCCATCGGTCGGTCCCGGTTTCTGCGGGATCCAATGGGATGACCGTAAACCAATAGTGTTTTCTTCCCATCGGATCCTGTCCCGGTATAATTTTACCATCATAGAATCTAACCGATTGGCGGGTCCAGCGTATACCTGTGGGTCGAGCCGGGAAATTTACATTGTATAATGCAACCTCATCAGGATTCTCTAGTAACAGTGTAAGGGTTTCCTCAACGTATGGGGCTAATAAATCAAATGCAGGCTCACTCTTTCCTACGGGTGTACTGAATGCAATTCCTTTTTTGCCGAAAAGGACCGCCTGTTTTGCCGCAGCCAACGTTCCGGAATGCCACATCGAGTTCCCCAGATTAGGCCCCATGTTGATGCCGGAAAGCACCACTTGGATATTGTTCCTAAGGTGGGTCCCCAATGCTACACAGTCGGCCGGAGTTCCATTTACACGGTAAGCTTCTATCCCTTCCTGGAACTGGATGGGTGATTTTTTATAGGAAAGCGGACGTGAATGGGTCACCGCATGACCCATTGATGACTGCTCGACATCGGGCGCCACGACGATCACCTCACCGAATTTTAAAGCGATGGTGGCTAGTGCATTAATGCCGGGACTATAAATGCCATCGTCGTTCGTGATTAATATTCTCATGAAGGTTCGTTTTAACAGCTCATGGAGCGGACCACATCGTTCATACCGATAAAACAAGGACCGATGATTTTTTGTTTGGTTGGATATAAAATCGGCGCGAATGAAAAGAACCTTGAACGTTTATATCGTACACAATCCGGAAGCAGGAGATCAAGATCATATCAAAGAAGAATTGATTAGGCGGGTCGAATCGCTGGGCCATAGGTGTGAATACACCTCGATAAGGGAAAAAGGGTGGCAACATTTCAAGAACGAAACCGATTTGGTGGTCATAGCGGGCGGCGATGGAACGGTACGAGAGGTCTTTAAAAAATTATTGTACCGGAGCATACTCGACAAGCCGACGACAGTTGCGTTAATACCCAGTGGCACAGCAAACAATTTTGCAAAATCTTTGGGGATTTCGCCCGATTTGGACGCGTTTGAACGTTGCCTAATGCAAGGGGAATCGAAACAAGTTGACGTCGGGGTCATGAACGACGGGCTGACGGACATGCGGTTTTTTATAGAAGGCTTAGGATACGGGCTTATTCCCGAACTCATCAAAAAAATGACAGGTGCTGACGTAGGGAATGTAACAACCGGAACCGCGTTGGACTTGGCCTTGCTGAAACTGCTTGAAATTGTAAAAAATTACCCAGCTACACGGGCAACAGTGATGATCGACGGACGGGTATATGAAAATAACTACCTATTGGTGGAGGTTTTGAATACCCGGTCCATCGGTCCCAACCTTGTACTAGCGCCATATGCCGATCCTACAGATGGGAAATTCGAAGTGGTTTTATTGAAAGATAGCGATAGGGAGGTGTTTTCTACTTATCTGCGTTCGTTGCGGCAAAGCGTGTCGGATATGAGCCCGGCTGTTCCGTGGCAAATCGTGAATGCCACCCGCGAGGTGATTATTGATGGCGATAACCAAATAATTCATGTGGACGACGAATTGATTGCCCTCAAAAAAGGAGAAAGCATCGCGATGGCCATTCGGCCCCGTGTCGTTGAAATCATCACGGGCTGCTGACCTGTGCGAAGCATTGGCCAAACAAATATCACCGACGTTTGTCAATGAGTAACTCGGAGCGTAATAGTCATCGATCATTGCTCCAGTTTCATTTTAATGTGTCACATCATGGCAAACGAAGTCATCTCTGTGGTATTAGGTGGAGGAAAAGGCACGCGCCTTCATCCGCTGACCGAAAACCGCTCGAAGCCGGCGGTTCCCTTAGCGGGGAAATACCGCTTGGTAGACATACCCATATCAAACTGCCTCAATTCGGGGCTAGACCGGATATTTGTCCTTACGCAGCACAATTCCGCGTCGCTCAATTCACACATTAAAAATACATACAATTTCCCATCGTTTAATAATGCATTTGTCGAAATCCTAGCTGCCGAGCAAACCAACGATGGGAGGGAATGGTTCTCGGGAAATGCCGACGCGGTTAGACACCTCCATCGGTACCTCGCGCACCTCGAATTCGAATATGTTTTGGTGTTGTCTGGCGACCAATTGTATCAAATGGATCTCGGGGAAATGATTGAAAGCCATCGCCATTCGCATGCGCAGGTGACCGTGGCAACGATTCCCGTGGCTGCCACAGATGCAAGTTCTTTTGGGATTCTCCGAGCCGATAAGGCCGGTAAGATAACGTCGTTTATCGAAAAACCTCCAGCGGAAGCACTCGCCGGATGGGTGTCCGATGTGGCAGATAACTTACGTAAGGAAGGGAGGTACTACTTGGCCTCTATGGGGATTTACTTGTTTAATAGAGAAACCTTGGCACAGTTGCTAACTGAACCCTGTGCGGACTTTGGGAAAGAATTGATTCCGAAAGCCATTCTGAAACACCATGTCAATAGCTTCCTTTACGATGGCTATTGGACCGATATTGGAAATATTTCATCGTTTTTCGAAGCAAATATTGGATTGACAGATGACCTACCCCAGTTTGACCTGTTCAATAAAAATGGGGTTTACACCCGCGCCCGTCACTTGCCGCCGTCTAAAATCGGTGGAACATATCTGCGCAATGCCATTATTGCAGATGGCTGCATGATCGCGGCTGAGCAGATCGTGCGTTCGGTCATCGGCATCCGGTCACGTATCGGTACCGGTGTAACGATACATGATACGTATATGATGGGAGCCGACGGTTACCAAACACTTACGGAAATGGAGCACTTGGCCGATCAAGGTTTGCCGTTTATAGGCATCGGCGAAAATTGCCACATCGAGCGGGCCATTTTAGATAAAAACTGTGCAATAGGGGATAACGTCCGTATTATAGGTGGGGCGCATCTCGAAAATGGAGATTTTGGAACCTACGGAATCGTGGACGGTATTGTAGTGGTAAAGAAATGGGCAGTTTTACCGAGTGGAACGACGATCGGGTAATGAACACCAACAATTTCGCGGTTCAACTGTCATCTCCGTAGGGGCTTATGGAAAAGCCAGCTTATTGGGTGTGATGGGATGTGTGAGAAATGAGATGGTGATATTAAAAAAAATAAAAATGTATGTTTGAGAAAAAAATCAAGTCCGTTAACCCGCCCGATGTGGCGGTAGCGGAAGAAGCGAAAAAGATCAATCTGGCGAAGCGCCGGCCGAAACGCGATGCCGGCGAGAAGCACCGTGTGGACAATGTGGTTCCCAAATGGTACCCCGGGCGAATCAACCCCTCGCATGAAGGAATGATTTGGTGAAATTTCGCGTTGGTAATGAGTCTCAATAACCCAACTTCGGTCTATCAAGACGCCGTGTCGGTATTGCTTAAAGGCGAGTGCGATTTTATGATTGGTGGTGGGTTTGCCTTGTCTTTCCATACGGGCATACAACGGGATACGAAAGACCTGGATGTTTTCTGTCAGCCAAAGGATTACACGCACCTGCTTAAATGCTTTGCAAATGACGGATATCGGGTTGAGCTGACCGATTCCCGGTGGTTGGCCAAGGTGTTTAAAGACGATTATTTCATAGATATCATTTTCGATACCGTTAATGGTATCTGCAATGTGGATGAGGTGTGGTTTTTTCATGCGGAAGAGGGCGATTTCCTTGGTTTGCCCGTGATGTTTCTGGCTCCCGAGGAATTGATATGGTGCAAAATATATGTTCAGAACCGCGAGCGGAACGATAGCGCCGACATCAACCATCTCCTTTTAAAGACAGGGCAGCGGTTGGATTGGCAACGGCTTCTCGGTAGGCTGGATGCACACTGGCATTTACTGTTGGCGCAATTGCTCATTTTTCAGTTTGTCTATCCGTCCGATTACCGCGCCATCATTCCCGATTGGGTGTTTCATGATTTGATGAAGCGGGCAAAGGAACAATATGAATTGCCCCCTTCTGTGGAAAAAGTGTGCCGTGGCCCCCTTATCGACCAAACCCAATATGAGGTCGATGTAAAGGAATGGAACTACAAGTCATATACGATGAAGACCGTCTAAACATGTACTGATGGAAGAAAGTCAAAGAACAATCAGAATTGCAGCGGTAGGTGATTTGCATGTCCGGGAAGCCGACCGAGGGAAGTGGAAGGAATATTTTACGATCATTTGCCAATCTGCTGACATCATGGTGCTGGCCGGCGATCTAACCGATACTGGCGACGAAGACGAAGCCGCATTATTGGTAGAAGAACTCAAGGGATGTAACATACCGATGGTGGGGGTGCTGGGCAACCATGATTTTGAAAAGGGGCGCCAAAAGCTCATTAAAGAGACGTTGACCCAATCTGGTATTCAGATACTCGACGGCGAATCTGTCGTTATCCAAGGGATTGGATTTGCGGGCGTAAAAGGGTTTGGAGGCGGCTTCGGTTCAGCGATGCTCTCCAAGTTCGGTGAGGAAATGATAAAGCGGTTTGTTCAGGAAGCGGTAGACGAGGCGTTGAAACTGGAACGGGCGTTGGCACGGTTGGGACAGCATGGCGGTGGAGTCCGGAAAATTGTTATATTGCATTATGCCCCCATCGCCGACACCGTAATAGGAGAACCCTTGGAAATCTACCCATTTTTGGGCTCATCGCGGCTACTGGAGCCTATTCAACGCAATGGCGACGACATTCTTGCCGTATTCCACGGGCATGCGCACAAGGGGCAATTTGCCGCGGAAACCCCAGACGGGATCAAGGTCTGGAACGTATCGCTGCCTTTACTCACACAGCAAGGCAATCCGCATCCCTTTCATATGCTGGAAGTGAAAATGCAAGCTATCAACCTATAGGTTGCCAAATCAGTAATTTCGATATAAGAAAAACTGGATGTCTTCCAATGACTGGATAGCCTCCATTTTATGGGTGCCGTAATTGACGGCATAAATTTCACTTTCGGTCGGTTCATCTGGGCTTGTGCCACCGGATAGGTATTCTTCCACACCCAACCATGGCCTATCTCGAAAGATAAAAAACCGAAGCAATCGTCCATGGGAAATGCACGGACCTTCCGGCGGATTAAATCCCATCTGTTCGAGCTGATGCTTATCTAGCGTTCTCATATTAATCCTATATGGTGAGCCAACAAACGATTGGAGGCTTTTGTTTCGCCATACGGGTGGGCTTTTAAAAAAACATAAATCCGAACAATTACGCATGGAGTTGGTTAATCCTCCTAACTGATGGAGCAATTTCCAACTATGACATATCGGGTACAGTTCAATAAGGACTTTAAGCTTCGCGATCTGGAAAAGCTGATTCCATATTTCGCTCGTTTGGGAGTCGACGCCATTTACGCATCACCCATTTTCCGCGCCTTGCCTGGAAGCAACCATGGTTACGACCAGACCGACCCCACCCGCATTAACCCCGATATCGGAACCATCCAACAATTGAAGCGGGTAGCCGCCAAACTTGCCGAGGTCGGAATTGGATGGATACAGGATATCGTGCCCAATCATATGGCGTTCCACCCCGAGAATCCGTGGCTACGTGATGTATTGGAAAACGGGTCGGACTCGGCTTACAGCCATTTTTTTGATACACCGTTTGCCTCACCCGCCTATTTTTCGGGCCGCCTAATGGTGCCTTTCCTCGATGCTCCCCTCGATGAGGCAATCCAAGCCGGTCAACTGACGGTCCATACGGTGGATCAGCAATTCGGGCTAGCATTTGGAGGTAACGTATGGCCGGTGAATCCGGCTGGACAAGCGGTTATCCGTGCCTTACTGGATAAAGGCGAACCGTTGGATCAACCCGCGATAATACACGACGTTGTAGCGCTCCAACATTATGAGCCCTGCAGTTGGAAGGAAACATGTCACCGCATAAATTATCGCCGATTTTTCACGGTCAATAACCTTATAGCCCTAAACGTACGGGATGACGACGTTTTCGAAAAGACCCATCGGTTCATTGCCCAACTGGTTAAAAGCGGGGTGTTCACCGGCCTGCGCATCGATCACATAGACGGTCTTACCGATCCGACAGGTTATCTGCTCCGGTTACGCCGGCTGGTCGGCAAACATGTTTTCATTGTGGTCGAAAAAATCCTCCAGCCTAATGAACACCTTCCAGGCCAATGGCCGATCCAAGGAACATCCGGGTATGATTTCCTTGCCATGGCCAATGCGGTTTTGACAGATGGAAGCAATGAAGTGCGCCTTTCCCGCTTTTACGCTAAAATTACCGGTCAGGTACAACCTATTACTTCTTTGCTTTGGCACACGAAGGAGAGCCAATTGATGGGTGCCATGCAGGGCGAATTGGATAACCTTTCCCGATTTTTGTATGAAAGGGTACTAACGAATGCCAGACGGCCTAAAGATGTTTGCTTCCAGTCACTTAAGTTGGCTTTGGTGCAGTTTATTGTCCATTGTCCCGTGTATCGGTGGTATGGGCATTCCTTCCCGCTTACCGATGCGGAAGGAGTGGCGATAAAAAAAACGCTCGAATGCGCGGCCATCGACCATCCATATCTGCGCAAGGAACTGGCACTCCTGGAAGGGCTGTTCGTGCCCACGGCTGAAGCCGATGCTAAGCGGCAACCAAGACATGTCGAAGCGCTTTATCAACGGTGTATGCAACTTACCGGGGCATTGATGGCGAAAGGATTGGAAGATACATTGCTGTATACTTACAATCGGTATATCGCCGCAAATGAGGTCGGCAGTTCGCTCCTTGCGTTCAGTCGATCGGCTACCGATTTCCATCGGTTTATGGCCGAACGCCACCTGCATCACCCGTATACCTTGAATGCCACGGCCACACACGATACAAAACGAGGTGAGGATGTGAGTGCACGGTTGCAGGTCATTACGGTATGTCCACGAGATTGGATGGCAGCGGTGACGAAGTGGATGAAATGGAATGCACCATTCAAAACAGATGGTATGCCCGACGCAAACGATGAATACTTTATCTACCAAACGATATGGGGAACATTCCCCATGCCTGGCGAACCGCTTACACCTTACCGGGAACGTTTGGAAGCATACCTCATTAAAGCCCTGCGGGAAGCTAAACGGTATACGGATTGGACCGCACCCAACCAATTCCATGAGCAATCCGTCGTGCGTTTCATCCGGAATTTGCTTCGGCCACGGAGCCGCTTTTTAAAGCATTTTCGCAAATTACATGCGGAATGGATAGATCTCTTCATCCTGAATTCGCTCACCAAAGTGGTATTGAAGTTTACATGTCCCGGCATCCCGGATAGTTACCAAGGCGCTGAGGGGTGGGATTTTTCGTTTGTTGACCCGGATAATCGGAAGCTGGTTGATTTTGCAACAAGGGAAGTATGGCAAATGGAATTGCACCGGATGGGGGCTGGAACAGAAACGCTCAGGGTATTATGGGAAAACCGTTATTCGGGACAATTGAAATACGGCATCACCGAGTGGCTCGCACGGTTGCGCCACCGGCACCCCGACCTTTTTCAGAACGGACTGTATTTGCCGGTCGCTGTATCGGGGAGGTACCGCAAGCATGTTTTGTCGTTTATCAGGCGGCTAGCCAACCAATGGCTATTGGTGGTGGTACCCCTCCACATGGGGCGTCACGGTGTAGGCCGATCCGGTAAACCGGGAGATATCGACTGGGGGACAACCCGGATCATGCTGCCAGACAATGCACCCCGGCAATGGCGTAATGTATTTACCAACGATATCAGCGAGGGCACCGGTCAGTTCGTACTTGATCCGCATTTTCATCCGCTTCCGATAGGCGTATGGGAAGCGACAGAGGAGACCCCTAGGACCGATCGTGCCGCAGGCGTATTGATGCCGTTGTTTTCCCTTCCCGGACCCTTTGGCATAGGCGATCTGGGCCGTGAGGCCTATCGATTTGTCGACTTTTTGCGGCGAGCGCGACAACAATATTGGCTGATGCTTCCGCACCATCCAACAGACCACCGGGTAGGATACTCACCTTACAGTGGTCACTCGGCGATAGCCGGTAACACCCTATTAATCGATTTGGAAGCTTTTGCCCAACAAGGATGGCTTATCCATCAGGATTTGGAAATGCAAGAGCTTCCCCATCCGTCCGAAACGGTTTATGGCAAAGCGTCGGCGTTGAAAAATGTACTTTTCGGTAAGGCTTTCTGGAACTATTGTCGCCAATGGGCGGGGCGTTGCGACCATAGGCTCGAAGCGTTTTGCGACCGTGAAGCCGGGTGGTTGGATGATTATGCGCTTTACACGACCTTGAAAGGTATCCATCGTGGTAAACCCTGGTATAAGTGGCCGGCTGTTTATCGCGACCGGCATGAAGGGGCCTTGAAGGCGCTCGCCAGCACCCATCGATACGAACTGCAAAAAACCAAATGGCTGCAGCATCAGTTTTTTTTGCAATGGCAAAGCCTCCATCGATACGGTCGGCAATCGGGGGTGCGATTCATTGGCGATATCCCCTTTTACGTTCATCACGATTCGGCAGATGTATGGGCACACCGCGAACTGTTCAAATTGGATGGCGAGGGAATGATGCTCGGCATAGCCGGTGTGCCACCCGACTATTTTAACAGTGACGGACAAACATGGGGTATGCCCGTTTATCGGTGGGACCGTCATGCTCATGACTTTTTTTCTTGGTGGGTGCGGCGGATAACAACAAATCTGAGGTTTTATGACCTGTTGCGGTTGGACCATTTCCGGGCGTTCTATGATTATTGGGAAATCCCCCATACGGCAAACAGCGCAAAAGAGGGTGTTTGGCAGCCCGGCCCGGGGAAAGCGCCTTTCCAGGCCATTGAAAAATCCGTGGGTAATTTACCGTTCATCGCTGAAGATTTGGGCGATATCCATGAAGGTGTTTACCAGTTGCGTAACGAGTTGGGTATACCCGGAATGAAGGTATTGCAGTTTGCGTTCGGTGACGATACAGCGTCAAATTTGCATGATCCCCACCATCATGGCGTCAACGATATTGTTTTTACAGGTACGCACGACAACAACACGGTTGCCGGATGGTA
Organism: Parapedobacter sp.; assembly: GCF_053550995.1. Classification (NCBI taxonomy): domain Bacteria; kingdom Pseudomonadati; phylum Bacteroidota; class Sphingobacteriia; order Sphingobacteriales; family Sphingobacteriaceae; genus Parapedobacter; species Parapedobacter sp. The sequence goes on along the minus strand of NZ_JBMQOC010000067.1, from coordinate 10,651 downwards.
CCGGGACGAGTTGTCGGCGTCAAGCAAGGCGCGGCTAAAAGCCTACACGGGGGGCGGCACGCTTACGCCCCGGCGTGCGGCCATGGTGTTGATCCGAATAGCCTACGCTTCTCGGGCCAAATTAGCGATTATTCCCCTGCAAGATGCATTAGGACTTGGAACGGAAGCCCGCATGAACATACCGGCGAACGCCGCCGGTAATTGGCGCTGGCGGCTCGATCCCGCGCAACTCACCGTGCGCCTGCAACGTCAACTGAGCACATGGGTGCAACGCTACGGCCGGTAGTAAATTCCGAAACAAATACACGCATTCCACGGTTGGTTGTTTATGAAACATGAAATCTATCCAGGGAAACCCTACCCCCTCGGGGCGACATGGGATGGGAAAGGGGTTAACTTTTCCATCTACGCTGAACATGCGGTGGAGGTGCGCCTTTGCTTGTTTGACGGTGAAGCCCCTGATGCGGCAGAGACGGTGATAACGATTGCCGAACGCACACACCAAGTATGGCACGGCTATGTACCGGGTCTCGTGCCAGGGCAATGTTATGGCTATCGGATGGATGGCCCCTTCGAACCATCGGTCGGCCAACGGTACAATCCAAATAAGTTGTTGCTCGACCCTTATGCCAAAGCGATTTCGGGCGTGGTAGACGCGCACGAGGCCCATTTGGGCTATAACGTAGGCGATCCGGACGAGGATTTGAGTTTCAGCAAAAAGGATAGTGCGCCTTATGTGCGGAAATCTGTCGTTGTGGATCCGGCTTTTGATTGGGAAGGCGACAAGCAATTAGACATTCCTTTCCGCCAAACCGTCATTTACGAAGCCCACGTCAAGGGGTTGACGAAACTGCACCCGGAAATTCCTGAGGGCCTTCGTGGAACCTATGCCGGTTTAGGTCATCCCAAAACGGTGGATTACTTGAAGCACCTCGGGATTACAGCCATCGAGTTGATGCCTGTACATCAATTCGTGAACGACCGGCACGGCGATGGGATGGCGAACTATTGGGGCTACAATACCATCGGATTTTTTGCACCCGAAGCGCGCTATGCATCTTCGGGCGTATTGGGGCAACAGGTCAATGAATTTAAAAACATGGTCAAGGTACTGCATGCAGCAGGCATCGAAGTGATATTAGACGTCGTATATAACCATACAGCCGAAGGGAACCACCTGGGGCCGACCCTGAGTTTTAAAGGCATCGACAACGCCAATTATTACCGGCTCACCGAAGACCCCCGGTTTTACATGGATTATACAGGTACCGGCAATACGCTGAATGCAAACCTCCCCATCGTTCTCAGACTCATCATGGACAGCCTACGCTACTGGATTACCGAGATGCACGTAGACGGATTCCGGTTCGACCTCGCCGCTACCTTAGCGCGTGAACTGCATGAAGTTGATCGACTAAGTGCTTTTTTTGATATCATCCAACAAGACCCCGTCATTTCACAGGTGAAATTAATTGCCGAGCCCTGGGATTTGGGAGAAGGGGGGTACCAAGTAGGTAATTTCCCGCCCGGCTGGGCCGAGTGGAACGGTAAATACCGTGATTGTGTACGTGATTATTGGCGCGGTGCCGAGAGCATGCTGTCTGAATTTGCGGAACGCTTTACCGGGAGTTCGGACCTATACCAAGATGATTACCGAAAGCCGACAGCGAGCATTAATTTCATTACTGCACATGATGGTTTTACGTTGCACGATTTGGTATCGTATAACGAGAAACATAACGATGCGAACCAGGAGGATAACAACGATGGCGAAAGCCATAACCGCTCTTGGAATTGTGGCATTGAAGGGCCTACCGACGACGGGGATGTCAACACATTGCGTGCCCAACAGAAGCGTAATTTGTTAACCACGTTGCTCCTTTCACAGGGCGTGCCCATGCTGGCGGCAGGCGATGAGCTGGGTAAAACCCAGCAAGGCAACAACAATGCGTATTGCCAAGACAATGGGTTGTCATGGCTCCATTGGGACCAGGCTGACGGTGCCTTGTTGGAATACACGCGGCGGTTGATTGGATTGCGGCTTTCCCAGCCGGTATTTTGCCGACGAAAATGGTTCACCGGCGAGCCGATAAAGGGCGTGGGTACGGAAGATATTGCTTGGTTCCTACCGGATGGGAGAGAGATGCCCGACGAGAATTGGGATCACGACTTCGCGCGGTCGCTTGCTGTGTTCTTGAATGGTCAGGGCATCCATTCGGTAGACGAGCGCGGAAAGAAGGTTGTTGGCGATAGTTTTTATTTGATTTTCAATGCCTACCATGAGCCCTTGGATTTTATGTTGCCCACAGACAAGCGATATGGTGATTTTTGGATAAAGATCATCGACACCACATCGACACAGATGGCCACATGGGCAAACCGGCTGGCCGCGGGCAGCCGCATCGAAGTGGCAGGACGGTCGGTGCAGGTATATCAGCTAAAATGATTGCGACCAATCGTTGCCCCGTGTTGGCTGACTTTGCTTTAGCAAATAACAAGCTTCGCTACACAACAAACATGCGGCGGCGCATTGCTGGCAATGATCCCATGCATGTTTATTGCACTCCCGGGCACACTGTGTACATATCCAGTCGCAAAGATCGAGTAGGGCAGGCAGCAAGATAGACTGTCGCTTTATGGATTTGGCCAATAGCATACAGATTTCCGCACAATCTTGGCTGAGTTGTATGCATCGGGTAACGTGTTCCGTGTGCGGTTGCGAAATACTTACGCTAACACATTTTTCACACATCAGTGCGCAGTGCCAGACCTTTTGCAATAGGGTTTGAAATGAATCGTCCATGGTTTGCTCTTTTTATTATTTCTCGGCCGATAACCTGACAACAATCCCCTCGTCGCCGCTCAGATAGATTTGCTCACCTATCGTCATTCCTTTCAATTCGGGCGATGTCGATAATTCTACCGTGCCCTTGCGCAATTGCGATGGGTTTTGGCGATACCGACACGGGCGGGAAGTGAGATTAAGCATCATAAAGAAGCTATCGCCGTGGGGTGAGTCGCGCTGATAGGCAATGTATTGGTCGTTCGCATGGACCGGCATGTAAGTTCCAAGGTTTAGTGCCGGCTCCTTATTCCGTAATGCGATGAGTTCGTGATATAAATTGAGGATCGAGAAGGGGTTTTCACGCGCTTGTTGCACATTATGGCGGGGATACCTTTTATCTACTCGAAGCCACGGTTTGACCGTCGAGAAGCCCGCTTGCGCGGCATTTGACCATTGCATGGGCGTACGGCATGGATCTCTGCTCAAATCTTTTTCGGGCATATTTAGGCCTTGTGGATCTTGTTGCTCATCTGCGGGGATGGCTACATCACGCATGCCGATTTCCTCCCCGTAATAGAGCGTCGGCGTACCCCGAAGGGTAAGCAGCAGCATCGCTGCAACGCGGGCTTGGTGTTCACCCACGCGGCTCGCCAAACGGGGCTTGTCGTGGTTGCTGAGTACCCAATTTGGCCATCCTTCAGCGGGCAGCGCACCTTCATACTGGTCGATTGTTGCGGCAATTTCCTGGGCATGCCATGGCTGGTCCAACAATTGGAAGTTGAATGGCATATGTACACCATCGCGTTGTTCGCCATAATAAGTCATCAATTTCTGTAAGGGTAGATAAACTTCGCCGATGATTAGCCGGTTGTCATATGCATCCGTCACCGCCCTCATTTTCCGTACAATATCGTGTACTTCCGGCTGGTCGGTAGAGTATGCAGGCAACAGTTGGTTATAGGTTGATTGGGTATCATTGTAATCGGGGTTCGGTGGGTTGTCGCGCAATTGCCGATCCTTTATCAGGTGCCAGATCACATCCACACGGAAGCCGTCCACGCCTTTGTCTAGCCAAAATCGCATGATATCAAATATCGCTTCCTGTACGTCGGGGTTCCACCAATTCAAATCGGGCTGTTCTTTCAGGAAACCATGATAGTAATATTGTTCGGTGTGGTCGTCCCATTCCCATGCGTCGCCCCCGAACATACTTTTCCAGTTGTTAGGCTGACTGCCATCCGCCTTGCCATCATGCCATATATACCAATCACGCTTGGGCGAATCTTTCGAGCTTCTCGATTCAATGAACCAGGGATGTTGGTCGGAGGTATGATTCGGTACCAAATCGAGGATCACCTTCAACTCATGACGATGGGCCTCCTGGAGAAGCTGATCGAAATCTGCCATCGTCCCGAATCGCTCATCGATGGCAATGTAATCTGAAATATCATAACCAAAGTCGGCCATAGGCGAAGGGTATATGGGCGAAACCCATATGGCGCGGATGCCAAGCCACCGGAGGTAATCCATTTTATCGATAATCCCTTGCAGATCGCCGATACCGTCGCCGCTCGCATCCATAAACGAACGTGGATAGATTTGGTAAATGACGCCGGTTTTCCACCAAGGGCCGTTTGTTGCTGTTATCATACCAGGACTTTATGTGCTATGTCAAATCCCAATGCCCGAGTATTGCATTTTCAGATGCAAATACCATTACACTAGCCGGGGGCAAGCGCAGAACGCCGGTGACAGCGGTTGTCGCTGCCCTCACATTGGGTGCTGTTGAATCTAACAAACAGGCCCACGTTGTGTTTGCAGGAAGTGTATACCGGATCGCTTTGCTTGAAAGGTTAAAAAGGGCTAATAGGTGCGAGCTTGCGGACTCATCCTGCCGGTATAGTGCCCATACACCGTTGCCGATAATGCCGAATTGGGTAGCTGGTTTGTCAAAGTTCCGTAAAGCGGCGTGCGAACGGCGTAGCGCAATGAGTTGTTTATACCATTCCAATAGTTCGCCGTGTTTCCCTTCGGTGCGGATGGACCAATCGAGAATGCATGATCGGTAAGAAGACTCCGCCTGCGGATTCGGAGGTTCTTCATGTTCCAGAAAGTCGGCGAACTGGCGCCTCCGGCCTGCCCGTATCTGGGCAACCAGCTTCGGGTCGCTGTGGCTGGTGAAGTATAGGAATGGTTTTGTTTCCCCATATTCTTCACCCATAAACAGCAAAGGGATATAAGGCGCAAGGAGTAACGCCGCAGCGGCGATGCGGAGGTGGCTACCAGGCACGAGAAGGGACAATCGATTTCCGTTTTTTTGGTTGCCCACTTGGTCATGGTTTTGGATGAAAGCAACGAACTTAAAGCCGGGAATCCCGGCCGAAGATGCACCGTGTCTCCTTTTGCGTGCCTTTACGTAATCACCGCTGTGTACGAATCCATCCGTATAGGCCTTGGCCAACTGTTCCATCGTGCCGAAATCTTCATATCGTTTCTTGCCTTCAGGATATAACAACACAAACAATGCATGATGAAAGTCGTCCAGCCATTGCGCACTGAAACCGTATCCCCCCGTGTCGGAATGCTGGATGACCCGCGGTGCATTGAGGTCACTTTCTGCAATCATATAGACGTTTTTCTTGCTTTCCCGTACATACACATCAACCTGTTCGTTGATGTATTGCAATATGTGTATGGCGCCGTTGTCCACCATGGCATGGATCGCGTCCAGCCGCAAGCCATCGATGTGGTAGTGATGAAACCAATGGAGCGCGTTGCTGGCAAAGTAGTCACGGACACCGTCAGACCATGGCCCGTCGAAATTGATCGCTGCACCCCAAGGGGTTTGGTAGGCATCCGTGAAGTAGGGGCCAACAAGGTGGAAATAATTGCCTTCCGGCCCCAGGTGGTTGTACACAACGTCGAGGTAAACCGCTATTCCGATTTGGTGGCATGCATCCACAAGTTTTTTTAAACCATCAGGTCCACCATACGTATGTTGAACCGCAAATGGGAAAGTACCGTCGTACCCCCAGTTTCTACTGCCGGGAAATTCGGCGATGGGCATAAGTTCAATGGCGTTGATGCCAAGTATTTTCAAGTCATTTAGCCGGGGGATGATGGCTTCAAACGTCCCCTGTTCGGTAAAGGTGCCAACGTGCAGTTCGTAGCATATCAATTCTTCTGGGCGTAGGTTCTGCCATCCATGATCCCCCCAGGGATATCGTGTATGGTCTACCAGTGCTGACGGACCATGTACGCCCTTGGGTTGGTCATGCGATGCCGGGTCGGGTATATCATCGCCATCGTCGAGTTTATAATAGTACAAGGTATGTTCAGGACAATCGGTGAGTTCCACTTCAAAGTAACCATCGCTTCCCCGCACCATGTCATGCCAGCTTTCTTCAGGTGCTATGAGATGGAGCGTCACTTGATTCTTTAATGGCGCCCAAAGCCGAAAGTGACTGCTTTTGCCTGCCTGTACGGAAGGGCCTGTTTTTATCGATGATGATATCCGTCCCATTGTTATTTACGTGTGATTTTTGTCGCCTGCTTGTCCACGTTTTATTCAGCATTTCAAAAATGAGACGGCGTGTGTGCCGAAGTCTTCGATGAATCGCTCCTGCTCGGTATTCACGTTGTGCAAAATGAGGCCATCGATTCCAAGGGCTAAATAATCTTGCAGCCAACCGATTTGTTGTTGGATATCAGATGAAATTTTCACTGCACGATACAGGTCACTTGGCTGGACATAGGCGGCAGCGGACTCGAAATCAGCGGGATTCCGGAGATTAGCCAATGATTGGCTATCTAACACATTTGTCCGCCATTGTTCATAAGCACCTTGGTAAGCTTCCGGATCAGTGCTTGCATAGGACAATTGCACTTTTACAAAAATGGGTTTTCCCTCTCCGCCGCCGCAACGGAATTGCCGGATTACCTGTGCGAGCTCGTCGGGCGTGTGACCTACCGTCAGTAGGCCTTCTGCCCAACGACCCATCCAGCGGGCCGTTTCGGCTGTAATGGCTGCACCGAGCAACATCGGCCGGTTTTCGGGAAGCGAGTATAGCCGGGCTTTTTCAACAGACACATGGCCATAGCGGGTCACGGTTTGCCCTTCGAGCAGCTTTCGGATAATCTCGAAACATTCCAATAAACGTTCATTCCGACTGGGTTTTGAAGGCCAAGGCTGTGCGGTAATGCATTCATTAATGGCTTCGCCGCTTCCGAGTGCTATCCAAAGCCTGTTTTCTGCCAATTGGGATAAGGTTGCGATAGCCTGCGCTAACACAGCGGGATGATGCCGGTAACCTGGGGTGCAGACCAAGCCAAAAGGAAGCTGGCAAATCTGCATCGCCGCGCCAAGCCACGCAAGTGCATAGCCACTTTCTCCCTGTCGTTCATTCCAGGGTTGGAAATGTTCGGATGAATGGATGGCATCAAAGCCGGCTTTCTGCGCGAGGGTGACATATCGCAATAGTTCCCGTGGAGCGAACTGTTCCTGAGAAGCATGATAGATTATCTGTGCCATAACGTGGTTAGTTTTTGTCCGTTAACAGTAACCAACTATAGGTGTAACCGGGCAGCACAACCTTTACCTGACTGTTTGCCGTGCTGATGAGGCCACCGCCTAAATGTACGGTCACGTCTAACTGGTCGTGCATAGACAACGCTATTTCCGCATTTTCGGTGGTCCCCTTAAAGTTGTGCACGATGACCAGTTGGCGTTTCTCAAGCTCGTAACTAATGGCAAACAGAGCCTCGTTGTTGGTTTCTAAGCTTGCGAATTGCCCTTCTGCAAATAGGTGGTATTCTGTACGGCGTATGGAAATCATGTTTTTCACTTCGTTCCACAAGGAAGTTGGATGTGCAACCTCGCCAGCGACGTTGATGTGGTGGTAGGAAAAAGAACCATCCCGGATGAGTGGATACTGCATGGCCTGGGGGGTGGCGTCGGAGAAGCCCGCATTTTCACTGCTCGACCATTGCATGGCGGTACGTACACTTCTCCGCTCCGGTAGGTTAAGATCGTCGCCCATACCGATTTCTTCGCCATATCGAATTACCGGTGTTCCCGGCAGCGCGAAGAGTAAGCTCATGGCGAGCTTAATTCGCTGGCGATTGTTATCGACCATGGGCGGGAGTCGGCGGCGTATTCCGCGGTCATAGATAATCATGGATGGATCAGGTGCAAAATGTTTGAAAACCACTTGCCGTTCTTTTTCTGTGAGCTGCTCGAGATCCAGTTCATCGTGGTTGCGTAAGAAATTCAGATATTGCCTGTCATCGGCCCTCGGGAGACGCTGAAGCGCATCAAGCAGTACCTGCCCCCGTTCGGTGGCAAACGAAAGAAAGCTGTAATTATTAATGTAGAAATTAAAAAGGCCCGTCAATTTGCCCGGTTTGAGAAAGCTTGGGTACTCTTCGGGCTCCACGTCAGCTTCACCGATAAGGATGGCCTGGCTATCGTATTTTTTTATGGCTTCATTCCATGTATCCAGTAGTGCGGATGGGTCGCCATCGAAGGGGGTGTTGCCTTTATTGCGAAGCATATGGGGTACAGCATCCAATCGGAAACCGTTTATACCTGTTGACATCCAAAAGTCGATTATTTTGAGGATTTCAGTTTGGAGGATTTCAGTTTGAACACGTGGGCTGGCGATGTTCAAATCCGCTTGATGCTTATAAAATGTATGGTAAAAATAGGCGTCGACGGTGGGATGGTATTCCCAATTGCTATCTTCCACCGTTTTGAATACCAGGTCTTCTTTGTCGTTTTCCGGTTTCTCTTTCTGCCAGATATAGTAATCGTAGTACAATGAGTTAGGCTGTTCAACAGCTCGCTTAAACCAAGGATGGTCCACGCTGGTGTGGTTGATTACCAAATCAAGCAGCAATTTTACGTCGTTTGCCTTGGCTCGTTCCACCAATTTCTGGAAGTCATCGAAATCACCCAATCCTGCATCAATTTCATAATAATCCACCACGTCATAGCCATCGTCGCGCCCGTAGGAACCAAAGATGGGCGAAAGCCAAATGCAAGTGGCGCCGAGCTCGACGAGATAATCGAACTTATCGAGCAAGCCTCTCAAATCCCCCAACCCGTCTCGATTTCCGTCTTTGAAGCCACGTACGTCAAGCGAATAAACAATCGCATTCTTAAACCAGTCAGGTATTGCCAGCATAGTGAATCTCCGTTGATGTCGTTACATCATGAGGCAAAGGCTACGCCAGCGTTGAATACGTGCAAAAAGCAAAGAAAAATCTAGCCCAAATCCACTTTAGTAAACAAGTAGGTTAGGAAATAGTACAACATCTTTCCCCACAAAGTTGGCCAGTGCCGCCGAAGCGCGTTAGGGATCCGCTTAGGTATAGATAGCTGTAAAAGGTCGACTTATTGTTATAAGGGGAAGTATAAAAGGAGAAGTTATGAAAGCCGATCGTATCGGAAAGGTCAAACATTCACTTGAGTTGGATGAAAAATTGAGTAGCCAACTGGAACACTGGAAAGCGCAGAAAATCGGTGGATTGGCTATCATGGTGGTTATCGTACTCACCGCTTTCGGTCTTTTCGGTAATGGGGTGGTCAGTTCTAAAAAAGTTGAGAAAGCCGGTATAACGCTGCAATACGAAAGGTTTTTACGGCGCAAGAAGGAAATGGACGTTCGCTGGCAGCTTGATCATGGGCAGCAACTCATATTCCGCATACCCATCCGTTACCTTGCGAACTTCAAAGTCGAAAGGATTGTGCCCGACGGGTATGAGACACAGCTAGCTGACGAGTATGTTACCTACACATTCAGGGCCGATCGGCTAACCGATGCCATTGTGCATTTTTACCTGACCCCGCAACAAACGGGGTCGGTGACGGGGGAATGGATGATCGACACAACACGTTTTCAAATCAAACATTTTATTTATCCCTGATATGGAACTGATTCTCCGCGGGGTTGCCGTCTATTTGTTTTTGCTGGTGCTGTTCCGCATATTGGGAAAGCGCAGTTTGTCGGAGACGACCACTTTTGATTTTGTGCTGTTGCTAATCGTCGGCGAGGCAACGCAGCAAGCGCTATTGGGGAATGATTTTTCGGTAACCAATGCACTCGTGCTCATTACGGTACTCATGGGCGTGGATATTGTTTTCGTTAAACTGAAAGGCCGGTATAAGAAACTTGATCGCCTGTTAGAGGGTACCCCGTTGATCTTAGTAGATCATGGAAAGCCGTTGACTGTCCGGATGAAAGAATCGCATGTGGATACAGAAGACATCATGGAAGCAGCGCGCCTCAGCCATGGGCTTGAACGGTTGGAACAAATCAAGTATGCCGTTTTGGAACGTGATGGCCAAATCTCCATTATCCCGTCGTAGCCTGTGAAGGCTATCGTTCTATTACCTCGATGTTGAAACCTGCCTCTTGTACGGCTTCGATGACTTGTTGCGCAGAAGCCCCGGTGGCTGACACGGTCAATACTTTGTCTTTATCGTCGGTGGCTACTTCCCAATGTGCAATACCGTCTAACCGGTCGAGATGGGGGGTTACCGCAGCTACACAGCCGCCGCAGTTAATGTTTGTTTTGAATTGTAATTGTTGATCGTTGTTTTCCATTTTGTTTGAATTTATTGTCGTTAATGAATCGTTTATTTTTTTCCATTTCAGCCGTAAGCTGTTGCTCACCACGCTTACGCTGCTCAGGGCCATGGCCGCGCCGGCTATCATCGGATTCAGTAAGAAACCGTTTATTGGGTATAATATGCCGGCAGCGATGGGGATGCCAATGAGGTTGTAAATAAATGCCCAAAACAGGTTCTGTTTGATGGTTGCTACGGTCTGCCTAGACAGCCGTATGGCCTGCGGGATTTTGGTA
>NZ_JBMQOC010000066.1:0-22549 GCF_053550995.1 Parapedobacter sp. | reverse complement strand
CCGGGGTCGAAAACATTTACCATCGTGATGCCAATCAATACGGCGATAAAACTCACGATGATGGTGTATACTAAGAGCTTACCACCCATGCGGCCGAGCTTTTTCACATCGCCGATTTCAGCAATGCCTAAAATCAGTGCCGATAGGATCAACGGGATGACCATCATGAAAATAAGGTTCATGAAAATTTTTCCCACGGGCTCTACCCATTTCACAATCGTATCGAGGGTTTCTTGTGGTAATCCAAGGCTTTTGACGATTAATCCGGCTACGATGCCGAATACCATACCAATGAAAATCTTCGTGTGTAGCTTCATACTGGTTAAAATATCGATTTTAGGTAAAAAAACATCGATTCATGTTTGTAAATAGTGGGGCAAAGTTAGAATTATAATCGGGAATGGCCTTTTTTTTGACGAACTTTATTGAATGGGATTACTCATTTTAACTGGCCGTTTATCATCTCTTTTACGGCGTCATTTCCAGGGAAGGCTGAAAATTTATTGATAAGCACGCCTTGTTTAGTATACAACAGATAAGACGGAATATACTCAAAGCCGAAACGGTCCATCATGTAAGTCCACTGACTGTCTGTTAGATAATAATGTTCGCTACCAATCCCCTGTATTTTTTCCTCCCACAGCTTTTTGGGTGAAGACCCGTTGGTGAGATACACAAATACGACATCCTTGTCCCGAAAATCGCCTTTTGTACCCCTGAATTGTTTGATGGCCTCCAGGCAAGGTGCGCACCACGTGGCCCAAAGGTCAATAAGCACAACCTTGTCCTTATATTTAGAAACAATGGTCTCCATCAACTTATCTTCCGGAACATTCGAGATGTCATGGACGACAACAGGTGATTTTACGTTGTCCAGTTCAATAACCTGTTGGTTTTTCCGAAAGAGTATTTTTGCGATTTCTCCATCTTTCCAATAATGGGTTATATGCTCTTTTTGCTTTTCGGTTAGCGGTTCTACTTGTTCGTTGAGCTGCCGACCATAGGCATTGGCCGCTAAAATATCATAATACGGACCGTCATCGAATCCCACCAAATCAGCTAAAATAGCTTTCACGCTTGCCAACCAGGAGGGGATATCGCTTTCTCCAATCACTGGAAGCCCCAATACTTCATTTTGGAGAATTAAGTTCTGAAATTCAAGGAATGAGTAGGTGTGGAGGTATTGCGGATCGTTGAGATGGAAATCTTTCAAAAAGCGAAAATATGACCGGTCAATCTTTTGGATTTCAGGCTTACCAACTTTATCCTGGGTTGCATTACGATAATTAAGCATCATCTGCCTTTCGTAATCGAAGACATGTCCCGTATATAGGAATAAACGATATTCTTTAGCTATCCACCCTTTAAACTCCTTGGATAATAATTTATCATTATCTACGAAGAGTGCCATTCTTTTAGACACGTTACTGTTAGCAAAATCCAAGAACTCATCTATACTTTTATCAAAGAGTCGTGGATATACCCAATTTGGTGTATCTGGTCTATAATCAATCATTTTGCTTAACACCTCCATGCCCTGTCTCATATCATATGGATTCATGGTAGGCGTAACAGCTGCATTCTTGATGTTAAGACCTGAATCATAGGCGATATCAATGTGCGTGGAGTCATTATTTATTGATTTGATTATAAGTCCCTTATACGGATTTACACTCGTGTACAAACCGAAAAAAGAAGTCTCGGTTTCCATATCCACGTCCAGTGAGAAGTTGCCCGATTGGTCAGCGAGAATATGATGCCTGACGCTTTCTCCTGAAATTGGATGTAGGACAGTAATCATTACCATAATGCTATCCTGGTTTCGACCATCAGGCGTGGTGATTCTTCCTGTTATGTTGGATTTTCCCGCTACGATGGCTGTTCCGTCTGTATTTTTCTCTGTTGCCAGGTTACATGACAAAAAGAACAATAGACCACATATGAAAAGAAGTTTTGTTTTCATCATTGTTATTTTGATTAGCACCCGGGCAGCATTTTCTTCAAGATTTGCCAGCATAAACAATGCAATCTCAAACTCTTCCCTTGAAAGAATCTCTTCTGAGGACAAATAACATAACCCAAACTAACTAAAGATATAAAAAATGAATCTATGTTGGTAGTTTGGTTGACGTTTTTTATGTTTGAAATTGTAGCTTCGTGTACATTTACCAACTAAATGATGCCTTCATTGGATTTTGTTCATTTCGTAAATACGGGAGCGGGTCTGCGTACCCATGCATATAATGGATATCTATCGTTTCTGACCACGCCTGCACACCACGCCCCGGATCCAAGCATTGCCCATCGATATGTTGCGCATGATCGCCTCTATGTGTTGGAATTGAAAGACGAAATACAACGAGAAATATTCCACATTCAATTGAAGCCGCAGTCGCCCTGCCTCTGGGTGGTCATCGCATTGATTGGCGATTGTACGGTTCATGCAGAAGGGACACCCGTGCTAGCATCGGGGAATAGTGCCTACATTGCCAGCACCGACCAGCAGCTTACCCTATCGTTGCATCGGGGTAAAAACTGGCTGTTCGTGGTCGGGTTTCCGTAGCCGTGTTTTGACGCGCTGGCGGCGGAGTTTCCGTATTTAGCATCGCTTCAACTATTGAAGGAAGGCGCTGCCCAGCATGAGATAGGGGAGGAACGCCCGATTTCGAGCCGGCTCCGGAGCATATTGGAGTCGTTGCGGCGACTGGTCTTCCGCCCCTATAGTACCCCGATCCAACTGTCGGGCTGGAGCCTGCGGCTGCTGAACTTCAAAAAAAGGGTCGCTGGATGTTTACAGCGACCCTTTTTTGATGGTTGGTATGTTGTTGTCCCGATGGGATTATGCTTTGGCAGGCTTCAAGTTAGCCTTGCCGGTTGTGTCGTCGGAAACTGTGGGCTCGGTTAACCCCTTCTTTCCCTCGAGGTCCACCACCATCGGTGCAGCCAGGAAGATGGAAGAGTAGGTAGCCACAATGATTCCTATTAAAATCGCAAATGAAAATCCGCGGATAACTTCACCGCCAAATACGAAAAGGACCGCCAACACGAAGATCACGGTCAACGACGTCACCACTGTCCGGCTCAACGTCCGGTTGATAGCCAGGTTCACGGTGTCGCCGATTGGTTCCTTTTTATATTTCGCGATACCCAAATATTCGCGCAAGCGGTCAAACACCACCACGGTGTCGTTGATGGAATAACCGACTACCGTGAGTACGGCGGCCACGAAGTGCTGGTCGATGTCCAAGGAGAAGGGAACGATCCCATCCAATATCGAAAAGAGCACAAAAATAATTAACGCATCATGGGCGGTCGTAACCGCCGCGGCCACACTGAATTGCCATCTGCGGAAACGCATCAGAATATAGAGGGCGATGACGATAACAGACGCTATACCCGCATAAAATGCACGGGTCTTCATGTCATTCGCGATGGTTGGCCCCACCTTTTGTGAACTGACGATTTCGTGGTTGGTGCCGGAAATCTGCGATAGGCCGCTATTGAGTTTGTCCAATACGGCCTTGTCTGCTTCGTCGCTCACTTCTTCGATTCGATAGGCCGTGGTAACACGTATCTGGCTATCGCTACCGAAGGTCTTGACTTCGGTATTCATGTCAAACGTCTCATTCAGGCTGCTGCGCACGTCTTCCAGATCTACCGGCTTGTCGAATTGTACCGTATATGTCCTGCCACCTTTGAAATCTACACCCAGTGTAAAGCCCTTGGTGAAAATGGAGATGGTACCGATCAACAATACCGCGAAGGAAATGATGTAAAATTTCTTGCGGTTCTGAACGAAGCCATAGTTTGCATTGAGCAGCGTGTTTTCACTCCACCGGTGCGAAACCGTGATCGCCCAGCCTTTTGTCAGCATCCATTCGAAAATGATGCGCGATATGAAAATGGATGTGAATAATGACGTAATGATACCGATCATCAATGTCGTGGCAAAACCGAGGATGGGGCCGCTTCCGAAGAAGAACAAAATCAGACCGGTTAGGAACGTAGTGATCTGCGAATCGAGGATGGAAGACATGGCGTGTTTATAACCATCGGAGACCGCTTGCCTGACGGATTTCCCAAGTCTCAGTTCTTCCCGTATTCGTTCGTATATCAACACGTTGGCATCCACAGCGGTACCCATCGTCAATACGATACCGGCGATGCCCGGCAGTGTCAAGACCGCATTGAGCGAGGCAAGCACGCCCATGATGAAGAAAACGTTGAATAATACGGCAATGTTGGCCACCCATCCCGCACGGTTGTAATAGGCGATCATGAATATCAAGACCACAACGAGGCCGATTACGGATGAGTTGATGCCCGCATCGATGGCGGCTTGTCCGAGGGAGGGACCAACCACTGCTTCTTCAACGATCTTGGCTGTAGTAGGCAAGCGACCGGCCTTCAACACGTTAGCCAAGTCCTTCGTGTCTTCGATGGTGAAATTACCGGTGATTTGCGATACACCGTTGGGGATTTCACCTTGGACGGTAGGTGCTGAATACACAACGCCATCCAACACGATCGCGATGGCCCGTTTGTTGTTGGGGTCGGCAGAAGCCGATGCGGTAATCCGCCGCCATTCGCGCGCGCCTTCGCTGTTCATGTACATGGTTACCATCGGGCTGTTCGACTGCGGGTCGAAATCGTCCTTGGCATCGGTAATGACGTTGCCCGCTAACACGGGGCCAGCATCTGCGCCGGTTGGTTTAACCGCATAAAGTTCCAACTGTTCGGGCGTACGGGGGCTTGGTTTTACGCCCCAAAGCAATTTTACATTCGCAGGGATGATCTGCTGTACGGCAGGGTCGGCAAGGAAATCGTTCACTTTGGCGGTGTCACGCAACTGCGCATAACCCACGATGGGACCCGGTGCCAACATCGGCTGGTTGTTGGGGCCCAAGCCCGTCGCCGGCCGCAAAACGTTGAACAACGGGTTTTGCAGCGCCAGTTGATTGTCGGTCGAGTCGGATGCCGTGGAATCCTGGCCAGCGCCGAGCGCAGCGAGTAAACCGGCATCGGTGCTATCGGCAACGGTGGTATCAGCATCACTTGCCATTTCCTTTTTTGCCGCTTGTAGTGTGGAGGCCAAAGCGCTGTTTACATTTTCCAACATGGGGTAGATTTCCATGTTGTCGTATGTTTCCCAGAATTCGAGCTTGGCCGAACCTTGCAACAGCTTACGCACCCGTTCTTCGTCGTTTACACCAGGCAATTCGATGAGAATCCGGTTGGTGCCTTGCTGCAGCTGGATATTGGGTGATGTAACGCCGAATTTGTCGATCCGCGTGCGGAGCACCTTAAAGGAACTCTCTATGGCGTTGTTTGATTCGCGTTGAAGGAAACTTTCTACCTGTGCATTGGTGCTGTTCGCGTTGATGTAGGTTGCATTGTCTTTGGTAGCAAAGAAACTGGCCAAAGGAGTCCCCGGACTGAGTTTTTCAAACTCGTCGACGAACAGGCTCACATAACTATTTTGACTATTGCGGCTCTGGATGCCGGCATTTTCCAACGCTTGGTTGAAGTTCTCGTCTTTCGGGTTGTTGGCTAGGTTACGTACCAATTCCTGCAACGATACTTCCATCGTTACGTTCATGCCTCCCTTCAAGTCCAAGCCTAGGGCAATCTCTTGTCCCTTGGCTTCCCGGTACGTGTACTTTGCCACGCCCAGGTTATACACCACTTCCCCGGCCATAGAGTCCAGATAGGCTTTCTCTTTCGCCATGTCACCCTGGGCATACGCTGCGGCATCCCGTTCCACCTTGCGGGTTACGAATGTGAATGATAGGGAATAGAGGCACGCGATGGTAACCACTACTACCAAAAATTTAATCAACCCTGTACCTTGCATTTTCTTTCGTTAGCTAGTATTAATCTATTCTATTTTTAACAAAATTTAGTTAAGACGGCAAAGGTATAAAATTTTTGTCTAAAGCATACCGTATTTTTGGCGTTTAATAAACACGCCGTGGCATCATTTTGGCAGACTATTTGCTAAAATAACAGTGGATTTACCAAAAATCTACGTCTTATAACGAAACATAAAAATGAATAACATGATGAAAAAAGTATTCTTACCTTTATTAGCTATTTCGATCCTGATGCTAAGTGCACAGGAGTCCCACGCGCAGGCCCGCTACCGTACTGCTTTAGGTTTAGGCATCGATTTAGGCGATGGCCCCACACTTGTAGGCCCGCAAATCAAACATTTCTTTGACGGTACCAATGCCGGTAATGCGCAAGTGTTATTCGGCGACGATGTGACGGTATTAGGGGTAGACTATTCCTACAACCAGGCCATCGGCGGCACCAATGGATTGACCTGGTATGTTGGTATCGGTCCGCAACTGGCATTTATAGATAATGGCCGGTGGTGGTATGGCGATGATGATTGGGATGGCAACGAAACCTTTTTTGCCCTTCGACCTGCGGTAGGTTTGGAATTCAAAATCCCGTCGGCACCATTGGCTTTCCATTTCGACTGGAAACCGTGGTGGAACCTGAGCAACTACAGCCACTTTGAGCCGGCACGCTTCACGCTGGGTTTCAAGTTTACGCTGAAATAGGAACGGACACGGTCTTTGAATGATGAAAAGAATCGTTTGTCTGTTGGTGGTGGCGATAGCTGCAACGACACAATTGTTTGCGCAAAAGAAGGTTTCTCCGGGTATCCGGGCAGGGGTCAATGTGGCCACATTAAGCAACATTGATGCAGACTTCAAAACCGATTTCTATGCAGGGGGGATCCTTAGCCTTCATCTCGGGCAGCGATACACGCTACAGCCCGAGCTGATTTACACGCGGCAGGGAGCCAACCATGTTACTTTTGTGGACGACGAAACCGGTGAGCCCACAAGACAGGAAAACGTAACCATCCAGTACCTTTCGTTGGGCGTGATCAACAAGTTTTATTTCGTGGATGGTTTCCACGGGTTGATCGGTCCATCGATCGATATGAAAATCGGCAAGAACTTCCCGCGCATCGATTTCGATGATGATGATTATGGTGGCGTCGACCTCGGCCTCTCGCTGGGGCTGGGTTATACGTTGCCCATCGGCCTTACCTTCGAGGGGCGCTTCAAAACCGGCATGCTGGATGCGTTCAACAACGATTATTTCCTGGGCCTTTTTGACGACCCCGATGACATTTCGCTGAACCGCGTATTCCAACTGGGGCTCAGCTATTCATTTTAAAACTATTAGGACTGTATTTCGGATTTTTCACAGGGGCTTTCTGCAGGCCGATTCCGGAATACAGTCATTTTTTTTACTTGTAAAAGACATAAAAAATAAGTAATTTTGCCCGGCAAATAATAACCCCAAGAGATATTTGCCATGCAATTAGACCCCGAAAAATTCGTAGCTGAAGGCCTCACCTACGACGATGTGCTGTTAATACCTGCCTATTCTGAAGTATTGCCGCGAGAAGTGGATACCTCCACATACCTGACCAGAAATACACGATTGAATATTCCATTGGTATCTGCTGCAATGGATACCGTAACGGGTGCCGATTTGGCGATAGCCATAGCCCAGGCTGGCGGATTGGGGATGTTGCATAAAAACATGAGTATTGCAGACCAAGCGGCGGAAGTGCGCAAGGTGAAGCGGTCGGAAAGCGGTATGATACAGGACCCGGTGACGCTTGGCGAGGAGGCAACGGTGGGGGATGCGTTCCAAATCATGAAGGATCACCGAATCGGTGGTATCCCCATCGTGGATAACACGGGAAAGTTGGTCGGCATCGTGACGAACCGAGACCTCCGCTTCCAGAAAGACATGCGGCGCCCCATTACGGAGATGATGACCAAAGAAGGGTTGGTTGTGGCACCCGTTGGTACCGATTTACTCAAGGCGGAAAACATCCTGCAAAACCATAAAATCGAAAAACTGCCCGTGGTGGACGACGATAATGTCCTGGTGGGATTGATTACGTTCAAAGATATCCAGAAATACCGCCATTTTCCGAATGCTGCCAAGGATAGCCATGGAAGGTTGCTGGTAGGGGCGGCGGTCGGCGTCACCGGCGATACCATGGAGCGTGTGGCGGCGCTAGTGAAAGCGGGCGTGGATGTGGTGACCATCGACACGGCACATGGCCATTCAAAAGGGGTGATCGACAAACTGAAAGAAGTAAAGGCTGCATTCCCCGATCTGGAAGTCATTGTGGGAAACATCGCTACGGCCGAAGCGGCAATAGCGCTGGCCGATGCGGGAGCCGACGCGGTAAAAGTCGGTATTGGCCCGGGTTCCATCTGTACCACGCGTATCATCGCGGGTGTCGGTGTTCCCCAGCTCTACGCCGTATATGAAGTGGCGCGCGCGCTTCGCGGCAGCGGGGTGCCGGTTATTGCCGATGGCGGCATCAAACAAACCGGCGACATCGCGAAAGCGATTGCGGCAGGGGCCGATACGGTGATGGCCGGGTCGCTCTTTGCGGGTGTGGAAGAAGCCCCGGGCGAGACCATCATTTACGAAGGGCGGAAGTTCAAGTCGTACCGTGGGATGGGGTCGGTCGAAGCGATGGAGAAAGGATCGAAAGATCGTTATTTCCAGGATGTAGAAGACGATATCAAGAAGCTTGTTCCCGAAGGGATTGTAGGACGCGTGGCTTATAAAGGAACGCTGGCCGAAGTGGTATACCAATATGTAGGCGGATTACGTGCCAGTATGGGTTATTGCGGTGCGGCGACGGTCAAAGCTTTGCAGGGCGCCCGCTTTGTCAAGATCACTGGTGCGGGATTGCGCGAAAGCCACCCACATAACATCACGATTACCAAAGAAGCGCCGAATTACCATAGCAGACCGTAATGCCTTCTTAGCCGAGCCCGCCCATGACCCGATGGATGATATCGATACCCTCATCTATGGCGGCGGGCTCGATAATGAGTGCAGGTCTAAACCGTATGGAACGGTCGCCGCAGCCGAGGAAAAGAGCCCCCCGGGCCAACCCGCGTTCGAGGAAAGTGTTTCGGTATTCCGTGTTGGGTAAATCGAAGGCGCAGAGCAGGCCGCGGCCGCGGACGTTGGATATCGCCGGATAGCGGGTTGCCAGTTCGTGCAGGCGCGACTGCAGGTGGCTGCCCGTCTTCGATACACGCGCAAGTAACTGGTCTTCCTCAATGATCTCCAGAATCTTGGTAGCCCGTACCATATCCACGAGGCTGCCACCCCATGTGGAATTGATCCGTGAGGGCACGCGGAAGGCATTGGTTTCCACCTCATCTATCCGTGGGCCGGCCAAGATCCCACAAACCTGCATTTTCTTTCCAAAAGCGATGATATCCGGCCGTGCCCCCTCGCCAAAATGTTCATGGCACCAGAACTTTCCCGTAAGGCCTACGCCGGTTTGGACCTCGTCATATACAAGCAGTGCTTCGTTTTCGTCGGCTAGGGTACGTAGTTGTTCCATGAACTCCTTGCGGAAATGGTTGTCGCCGCCCTCGGCTTGGATAGGTTCGATGATCATCGCGCAGATCTCATCCTTGTTGTCAACGAATGCCTTCTTGATTTGCCGAATGGCCTGTTGTTCCCGTTCGACCGTCCCGGCCCGGTTTTCGTCTGTTTCGGGAAACATCTGCATCGGGCTGCTTATACGGGGCCAGTCGAATTTCGCGAACCATTTCGTCTTGTTGGGTTGGGTGTTGGTAAGGCTCAGGGTATAGCCCGACCGACCATGGAATGCGTGCTCGAAATGGAGTACCTTGGTACCCCTTTCATGGGGGTAACCTTTTTTGAAATTCTTCTGCACCTTCCAGTCCATCGCTACCTTAAGCGCGTTTTCCACCGCCAGCGCCCCGCCCGAAACGAAAAAGGCATGGGGTAGGTAATCAGGGGCCGCTATCCTGCCAAATGTCTTCACAAACTGTGCATATTCAACGGTATATACATCCGAATTGGATGGATTGGTGATCGCCGCGCGGAGAAGGCTGGTGGTGAATGCCTCGTCGTTCACCATTTTCGGATGGTTGTAGCCCAAGGGGACCGAGGCAAAGCAGGTGAAAAAATCAAGGAGTTCGCGCTCGTGTTTCGAATCGTAGATGGTTACCCCCCGGCTACGCTCCATATCAAAGGTCATATCGTACCCATCGGCAAGGATATAGTGGGCTAACGTTTCGTGTACTTCCTCTGGCGTTACAGCGATTTGATACATCATAATATGGATTGGTTATGCCCAAACTTAGCGAAAGTTGCTTTGAAATGCAAGCTTTTTTGCCGCTATTTGCGTGTTTTTGCGGCTTTTGCCCGTTTAAACGCGCTAAACCTAATTTTTTATGCGAGCTGCTCGTGGAGGCCCAGAATGCCTGTCAGCCCCCCTGTATGGATAACCAACAGGCGTTCGCCAGCATTGAAATAATTGCGTTTGGCAAGGTCAAACACGGCGTAAAGCAATTTACCCGTGTAAACGGGTTCAATAAGGATGCCGGTTTGCGCCGTGAATTGGCGGATAAAACCATTGAGCACGGGCGATGTTTTGGCGTACCCGCCAAAATGGTAGTCCATGTGGCCGACCAGCCGGTCGAACCGCTCGCCGGGATATAATGCGCGGGCCGCGTCCGTGATAAAATCGCCTCCCGCCAACACGGCAACACCATGCAACCGGGTTTCCAGTGCTTTGCTTGCGCAGCCGTGGTGCAGCCCTGCCAAGGTGGTGGCTGTACCACAGGCACAGAAAATATGGTCATAGGTATAAGGCAGTTCGTCAATGATTTCGGCGCAACCCCTTGCACCTTCAACGCCATAACCGCCCTCGTCCACGAAATATGCTTCCGTATCGTTTGCGAAATGGTGCGCATACAACAGCGGTTTGTTCCGGTAGGCTGTCCGGTCCACGAACCGGAGTTCCATGCCGTATACCTTGCATAAGGAAAGGTTAGGGTTGGATACGGCTTCCCCGCGCACGAACCCGGTTGTCTTGAAGCCGAACGTTGCCCCCGCACACGCCGTAGCCAACAGATGGTTGGACCACGCGCCGCCAAAGGTCACGAGGCGTGTCTTCCCAGCATGGCTTGCCGACTGGAGAACGTATTTGAGCTTACGCCATTTATTGCCCGAAATGAAGGGATGTATTTTATCATCACGTTTGATGTCGACCGTAATCGACTTCTCGTCGAACAGTGTGAAATCAAGTGTTTCTATCGGGCTATGGATATCGAATGGTCTCACCGGAAAGCGGCAAATTTAGGTAAAAAAGCTTCAGGTACAGGTTGCTTTTTTTTTTTTATGTTTGCGCCATGGCAGACCATGTAGTACTGGAAGAGTCGGACGAGCAGGATTTATATGAACACCTACGCATTGTTGTAGACAAGGGGCAGGCGCTGTTACGCATCGACAAGTTCCTGATGAACCGGGTGGAGCATGCCTCGCGTAACCGTATCCAGCATGCCATTACGGCAGGCACGGTATTGGTAAACGGGCAACCCATCAAGGCCAGCTATAAGGTCAAGCCGCTAGACACCATTTCCGTGGTTTTGCCGCACCCGCCACGCGATACGGAGATCTACCCTGAAAACATCCCGCTAGACATTCCGTATGAAGACGATGACCTGCTCATTGTCAATAAGCCGGCAGGCATGGTGGTACACCCAGGGTACAACAATTACACCGGTACGCTGGTCAATGCGTTGGCGTACCATTTTTCCAGTTTACCGGAACTTCCCGGCAATGATGGCCGTCCGGGCCTGGCGCACCGCATCGACAAAGATACGAGTGGTTTGTTGGTCATTGGTAAGAATGAGTGGGCGTTGACCTACCTCGCTAAGCAGTTTTTCGACCACAGTATTTCGCGCAAGTATGTGGCGTTGGTTTGGGGCGATATCGCCAACGATGGAACCATTACAGGGTATATCGGCCGGAGTGCGAAAGACCGGCGGGTGATGGCTGTGTATGACGACGAGGAAAAAGGAAAATGGTCGGTAACCCATTACCGCATTTTGGAACGGATGGGTTACGTTACGCTGATCGAGTGCCAGTTGGAAACTGGCCGAACCCATCAAATCCGGGCCCATTTGCAATCCATTGGCCACCCCTTGTTCAACGACGCGGTGTACGGTGGCGATCGGATATTAAAAGGGACGGTATTCAGCAAATATAAACAGTTCGTGGAAAATTGTTTTGCGTTGTTGCCGCGGCAAGCACTCCACGCCCAAAGCTTAGGCTTCGTACATCCCACCACCCGCGAAACCATGGCATTCCAAACGCCTTTACCGGAGGATTTCCAACGGTGCTTGGAAAAATGGCGTGGTTATGTATCCCATCAATCGTCGTAACCATGTGGCATAAGACTTGCTATGGTGGGAGCATAGCTGTTGTTATAATTAAATTAAATTGATCGAATGCCGGTACATTTCATAGATTTTAATTCCAATTTCATACCCGACCGAGAGACCGTACTTACCGCCGACAATCGGGCATTCCGATACGGTGATGGCGTATTTGAAACGATGCGCTGGATGGATGGTGACATCCGCTTTTTGTCCCACCATGTAGCGCGGCTTCATGAGGGAATGCGTTTGCTCAAGTTGGAGCAGGCTGAAAAGTTCACGGCGGATTTCATCCGTTCGCGTGCCGCTGAACTCGTTAAGCGCAACGGATTGGAGAGCCAGCATGTGCGTGTGCGTTTGCAGGTTTACCGTGGTGGTGGCGGCTTATACAGTCCGCAACAGAACCATGCTTGTTACGTCATGGAAGTTTCCAAGCTTGACCCGGACGACGTGAAGCACCGGAAAATTGGACTGATCATTGACGTATACCGTGATATTAAAAAACCCTATAACGAACTTTCAAAATTGAAGTCGTCCAATGCCTTGGTATATGTCATGGCGGGGCTTTATCGAACCAAGAATGGGCTTGATGATGTGTTGCTGTTAAATCAGGAAGGTTTCCTTTGCGAGTCGCTCAGTTCCAACGTGTTCATTTGGTATGGTAAGAAACTGTATACACCGGCCATCAGCGAGGGGTGCATCGACGGGGTCATGCGTAAGGTGGTCATTGACTTGGCTGTGGATAACGGGATGGAAGTGATCGAGGCCCAGATCAGTCCGGATATCCTACGGGAGGCAGACGAGATCTTCCATACCAATGCCATACATGGCGTGCAATGGGTGATGGGGTATAAGCAGAAGCGCTATTTTAACCGGGTATCGCGTATGCTGCAGGAGCAGCTTGCCATGGTTGATTGTTAATGGTTAATTTCCACAAAACCAGTCAGCTCATCCCAGGTCGTCCCCGGCCGACGGTTATAGACCAGGATTTGAT
The DNA here is from genome assembly GCF_053550995.1 of Parapedobacter sp. Taxonomy (NCBI): domain Bacteria; kingdom Pseudomonadati; phylum Bacteroidota; class Sphingobacteriia; order Sphingobacteriales; family Sphingobacteriaceae; genus Parapedobacter; species Parapedobacter sp. The sequence goes on along the minus strand of NZ_JBMQOC010000066.1, from coordinate 9,289 downwards.
ACGTATTGTTTGTCTCAAAATGGTTGCCGTCGGAAAACGAGGTGTCCACTTTGCCCGATGGGTCTACATGCACGTAAGTATAGTCATAAAGGCCCTGTTTAAGCAGCATCGAACATTGCCATGTTTTCGCCGGGGCGTTGTACGTCATCTTGTTTGCCTCATTCCGGTTATAGTTGTTGAATGAGCCTACTACATAGACCGCACCATCGGTGGTCGATTCATCTACGAGGGAAAAGGTGACCCACACATAGTCAGATTCCGTGTCGGCATCGGCCTTGTCCTGATTCCGTATGAAAAAATCCCCATTCTCATCGAACGTGGAGGCGTACGCCGCATCCCGATAGTTCTCGTCTGCAACGAGGTCTACATGGATGGTGCTGTCCAGTTTGATGTTGGCCACACGTTCAGACGCTAAACGTAGGCTGCGCAGGTCGAAATAGCGGAATTCGTTGCCGCCACCGAAATCCAGCGTTTTATTGTCGTTATATGTCAGTTCGTTGCCGTTTACGAAATGGGGGGTGGTGAGCCACTGCTGAACATCGGGGCGTTGGTTTTGCATCACCCCGATGCGAATGTCTTGATAGGGATTGTTTACGGTGAGCCCCCCTGTATTGACCATGATATTTATCTTCTGGTTGCTGCGGCGTTTGGCCACCTCTACCGATGGAACGAGTTGGGGAGAAACCATCATCAACGGTGCCAGTACATAGAAGCGCCGGGAGATAATAAGACGGCGCTTGTCGGCATCTTCGTATACCTTCAACAGGTAATTGCCTGCCAACTTAGGTTTGATATTCCGGGTGGGGAAATCCACACGGTAATGGGTATACGGTTGCAACGTGTTTACCGAGGGCGCGTAATCTACAATGCGCTCCTCATTGAACCCCTCGGCATATTCGAGCGGCGATAGCCGACTTGGCTTCCAATCGGCATCGCAATGTTCCATGCTGAAATAATAATTGCGTACATCCCCCCGGAGATCGTCAAAGGCGAGCATCAGCTGGTCATCGCTGTGAAGCTCGATAACCGGTAACGCGTTTTCTTGATCAACCGGATAAAACTGGACAGATTTGATCGTTGGCAGGTAGTTCGTATTGTTGTAAACCAATTCCTGCGGTGGCGTCCGTTCGCGTTTCTTCCGTTGCTTTTTCTGCTTTTGTGCCATCGCACCCAAACAGATAAAAAGCGTTACCGCTATTGCCAGGAGCTTCTTCATGTTATTTTCAACCTTCCATTTCCATGATTTCTTCCGCCAATTTTTCCCATAGCGTTTGGCTCTCCGCCAATTCACGTTTCAGGGCATCGTATTGCCGGGAGGTTTCCGCTAATTTCGTTGAATCCGCAAAGGTGCTTTCCTGAGCCATCAACAATTCGGTAGCTTTAACGGTTTCCTCCAATTGTCCAATACGTTGTTCCACCGTTTCCAGTTCCCTGTGGAGTTTCCTCGTATCGCGTTCGCCCGGATCTGTTTTTTTTACCGTGGGCTGTTTGGTTGCCGTTTTAGCGGGTTTCGAATCGTTCCCTTTCGGAGCAGCTGTCGTCGTCCGCTTTGCCTGCCATTCCTCATATTCCTGGTATGTGCCGGGATATTCTTTTATTTTCCGGTTTTCAATATACCAGATTTTATTGGCCACATTATCCAGGAGATAACGGTCGTGAGATACGACGATGAACGTGCCCTCGAACTGTTTGAGTGCTTGGATGAGGATATTGACCGATTGGATATCCAAGTGGTTGGTGGGTTCGTCCAATACCAGGAAGTTTGCATCTGCGGTAAGGGCCTTTGCCAGTGCAACCCGTGATTTCTCTCCTCCGGAGAGTACCCGTATTTTTTTGAAAGCATCGTCGCCCGTAAAGAGAAAGCAGCCCAATATGGCCCGCAGTTCCGTTTCGGTATGTTTGGGCGCGAACAGCTGCAATTCCTGCAAAATCTCGTTGTCCAAGTGAAGTGCTTCCAGTTGGTGCTGGGCAAAAAAAGTCTGGCTCACGTTATGGCCGGTTTCCGATTTTCCGGTAAAATCCCGGTCGGCATTGGCCACGATACGCAACAGGGTCGACTTTCCCTTTCCATTGGCGCCGATAAGGGCTATTTTATCGCCCTTTTCAATGATAGCATCCGTTTTCTCCAAGATGGGGATACCCGGGTACGATTTACTGATATTCTCGAGCCGCACGACGTGTCTGCCCGACTGTTTGCTGAATTTGAAACGGAAATTTACGCTGGGGTTATAGTCGTCCACGTCGGCGACCTTCTCCATGCGTTCCAATGCCTTGATGCGCGACTGCACCATCTTTGCCTTGCTGGCCTTCGCACGGAACCGCTCAATCAGCCGTTCCTCCTGTTTTATCTTGGCTTGTTGGTTCTTGTATTGGTTACCCTGTATTTCCTCGCGTAGGGCTTTTTCCTCCAAGTAAAACGAGTAATTGCCCGCATATTGGATGAGTTTCCCGCGTTGTGATTCCACGATGGTATTGACCACCCGGTCGAGGAAATACCGGTCGTGCGAAACGATGACAATGGCACCATCGAATGCTTGCAGGTAACCTTCCAGCCATTTGATGGAAGGGAGGTCGAGGTGGTTGGTCGGTTCGTCGAGCAGGAGGATGTCGGGCGCCTGCAGCAATATGCGGGCGAGCATCACGCGCATCCGCCAGCCACCGGAAAATTCGGATAGCGTACGTTTTTGGTCGCTATCGCTGAATCCGAGTCCCGCAAGGATTTCATGGGCCCGGTATTCGATGTTGTAACCGTCCAGCGCCTCCAGCTCGGTCTGTTTGTCACTCAGTTTCTGGATGATGTCGTCCGAATAATCCGTTTCTAGTTTTTTGAGCAGTACCTCAATTTCAATGAGCAGCTGGTTCTGCCGTTCAAATGCTTCCATCGCCACATGGAGGATACTCTTGTCCGATTGGTAGGAGAGGAGGTCCTGATTGAGGTACCCGATTTTGATATCCTTCGCCATCGATATCGTACCGGCCGTGGGGGCATAATCGCCCACGATCAGTTTCAGTAGGGTGGTTTTTCCGGTTCCATTGGCGCCAATCAGGCCCGTTTTGTCGCCCGGCTTGATATGCCAGTTGGCATCGTCATACAGTGCCCGCGCACCTATTTCAAACGTAAGGTTATTTATAGCAATCATTCTGGGTGCAAAAGTACGGTTTTTTCAGGTACCTTTGTGGCCATGTACAAACTGGTAAAGCCACTGCTTTTTTCGATGGACCCTGAAACCGCACACCATACGGTATCGGGTGGCCTGCGGTCGTTCTGCAATTTATGGGGGGGTAAGCGCTTGCTGCGTGCCATGTATGCTTATGAGCACCCGCATCTTGAACGCCAAGTATTGGGCCTGAAATTCAGGAATCCGATCGGTTTGGCAGCCGGGTTCGATAAAAATGCCGAGTATGTGGAAGAAATGGCCGCATTGGGCTTCGGTTTTATCGAAATCGGCACGGTAACGCCGCGGCCACAACCCGGCAATGAACGGCCGCGCCTATTCCGTCTGGTCGACGATGCGGCACTCATCAACCGGATGGGGTTCAACAACCAAGGGGTAGATGTGGCGGCTATGCGGTTACGTCAGCTGAAAAATCGGCAAAACCTCGTCATAGGAGGCAATATCGGTAAAAATAAACTGACGCCCAACGAAGAGGCCGTAAGCGATTACATCAAGTGTTTCGATACCTTGTTTGACGTAGTCGATTATTTTGTAGTGAATGTGAGTTCGCCCAATACGCCTGGCCTCCGTGCATTGCAAGAAAAAGAGCCACTTACGCACATTTTGAACACCCTGCAGCAGCGCAATCGCAAAGGGGATGTTTCCCGGCCGATCCTGTTGAAAATCGCACCCGACCTTACCGATGATCAGTTGGATGATATCATCGCTATTATTCGCGACACGGGAATAGCGGGCGTAATCGCCACCAACACCACGATAGCACGGGATGGTTTGCGGAGCGGCGGACGCCTCACATCCGAAGCGGGCGGGTTGAGTGGCCGGCCTTTGGCCGTGCGCGCCACGGAAGTTATCCGTTATCTGGCTACGAAATCCGACCGGGCATTCCCCATCATTGGGGTAGGGGGCATACATACTCCCGAAGATGCCGTTGAAAAGCTCGAGGCCGGTGCAACGTTGGTGCAGCTGTATACCGGCTTCATCTACGAGGGGCCCGGCTTGATAAAGCGCATTTGTGAAAAGCTAAAAACCCTCCGGTCTGTTTGATCGGAGGGTTTTTTTTCAAGGCTAGCCCTGTTTATTTTTTCAATTATTATTGCAAGGCATCGATGCGTGCCTGCAAGTCTGCGATTTTCTGTTCGTCTTCTTTGATTTCGTAATATTTCTTGAGGTTGGTCAGCGCCAGGTATGATGAGCCGTCCAATTCAACTGCTTTTTCCAGATACGGCAAAGCAGAATCAAAGATGTCATAAGCTTTCTTGATTTCCGCATCATATTCCGCTTGGGGCAAGCTTGCATTATTGGTCTTATTAAAGTGGTCAATCCCTTTATTCAGAATAAGCCCCCCCAGGTTGATGTTTGCGTCGAGGTAATCCGGTTTGATCTCAATAGCCTTCCGGTATGCCGCCTCGGCTTTTTCCGCTTCGCCCATTTCGCTGTATGCGATACCGAGGTAATAGTGCAAGTTCTCGTTTTGAGGATCTTTTTCCACTTGCGCCGAAATGGTATTGATGATTTCCTGCTCATTGCCTGCCATCAGGTTCAACTCGATGTTCTGGGTTGCCAATTCGCTATCGTCGGGATATTTGCTGGCCCCTATTTCGGCGTATTTGATCGCATTGGTGGTATCGCCCTGCATGAGGTACAGGCGCGAAACGTCCAGTATAATCTGTTTGTTATTGGAGAAGCTATCGATTGGAACAAGCGCTACGTATTTTGATAGTGCTTTATCATAATCTTGCGAATTGATGGCCGCTAACCCCGAGTAATACAACAAGGTTGTATCATTAGGAAGATAAGCCAAGCCCTTGTCGAATGCGGCGTATGCAGCTTCGAAGTCTTGGCTGTCCCAGGCTTTCACGCCTTTATTCATCTCATATTGGGCGATGATCGAGTTGAGGACACTCAGGTTCTGTTCATGCTCCTTTTCCGTATCGAGGCTCAGCGCCTTTTCCCGTGCTTCGGTAGCGGTTTGGATATAGCCATCGGCAGCCTCGGTCGAATCGAGAAGGGCCAAGTCGGCATTTACCAGGGCATAATACGTCCAGGTTTCCGCCAAGTCCTTGGTCTTTTCATGTTCGATCGCTTTCTCCAAAGCTTCTTTTGCGGTTGTCAAATCCGAGGCACCCAGTGCTGCACTTCCAATGGATTTAACCTCATTGAATTTGTCGTAGCTGGCTTTTGCCTTCCTTAAATTGCTGTTTTGGGAGAAGGCTGCCGATGAAGCCAGCACCAGCATGCCTAGTAAAATCGATTTCACTTTCATGATTTTAGTTTATTGTGAGTTGATTTAATATGTTATTTACTCGTTCTTGTTGGATAACGTCGCCCGCTTGTTCGTACAGTACGGCGAGCGACTTCAGTGTATTCACCTCAGAGGGTTGTATCTGGTTGGCCTTCAGTAGGTATTCCTGGGCCTTGTTTTTAACGTCGTCGTTATTCGGGTCGGCAATGTAGTCCTTTAAATACAGTAGCCCCAATTCCAGGTTCCCTTCAAAGTTATTGGCATCCAAGCTGATCACTTTTTCGTAGTATTTTTTGGCCGCCTCGTTGTTGCCCTCCATTTCGTTGGCATAGCCGGCAATATAATTCAATCCTACATTTTCCGGTTCATGGGCAATGGCCTCATCCGCCAGCGGAACAATGGCTTCGTAGGCATCGTTCGCCATATAGGCATTAATCAGCGTAAAGAGGATTTCCTTGTTTCCCGGAAATTGCTGCCGCCCGGTAAGCAGGGTGTTGAGCATTTCGCGGTTGTCGCCCTTTTTCTTGTATAACTCCGCCAGTTCGAGGATGTACGTGGGTGACGAGGATTCCGCCTCGGCCGTGAATACCTTATACCTGTTGATGGCCTCCTCCTCATTTCCTATTTTAGAACTCAATATGGCGAGGTTATGTTTCACATCGATGGTGTTTCCGCTGATCGAGTCTACCATATGATATTGACGAAATGCCTCCTCATAGTTTGCGCTTGCCACTGCGCGGTTTGCTTTGATGAGGTACGCTTTGGCGAGCGATCGCTGTATATAATCAATCTGCGGCTCGTATTCGAAATCAACTGATTTGTTGGTCAGCCGTTTCAACGCACTCAATGCAATATCATTGGGATCGGCCGTATACTTCTGGGTACGGTTTGAATCGACCACCGCAAGGGTGCTATAGACGAGCCCCCGCAGGAGGATATTCCTGAAATTGGTCGAATCCCTTTTCGTTTTGAACGCTTCGTCGGCAAACTTCCGGGCAGCTTCCAGCTGCTTGAAATCTTCCGATTGCATGTACCGCGCAAAACTGTTATTGCCTTCTTTGAGGTTTGACTGGGCAACCACTGGCGACACGCTGACCGCTAGCAGGATACCCACGGCCATCGCTGCCATCAGGTTACTCTTCGTCTGCGGGCGACGATTCATCCGTTGTTGCATGGTCGTTTTCACCGGTATTTTCACTGTGTTCTTGGTTTTCTCCTTCTTCAATAAATTCGTCCTCTTCACGTTCCACCTTCGTAATCGAGGCAATCTCATCGTCGCCCTTGAGGCTGATGAGTCGAACCCCTTGGGTGGCCCTTCCCATTACCCGTAATTCACTGGCCGCAATCCGGATAACGATACCGGACTTATTGATGATCATCAGGTCGTCGTTATCCGTCACGTCTTTGATGGCCACCAACTTGCCCGTCTTGTCTGTCACGTTGATGGTCTTCACGCCCTTGCCACCACGGTTGGTTACCCGATAATCTTCAATGTCCGTTCGTTTGCCGTATCCCTTTTCGGAAACGACCAGTACGGTTGTATCATAGTTATTAACACTAATCATGCCAACTACCTCATCGTCCGGGCCGGTCAATGTGATCCCGCGCACGCCCGTGGCTGTACGCCCCATCGGGCGGACGGTCGATTCGTTGAAGCGGATGGCCCTTCCCGATTTCAGCGCCATGACGATCTCGCTATTGCCATCCGTAAGGCATGCTTCGAGCAACTGGTCGCCCTCATTGATGTTGATGGCATTGATGCCATTGGCACGCGGCCGCGAATACGCTTCAAGCGACGTTTTTTTGATGGTGCCGCGCTTTGTACACATGATGATGAAATTGTTCTCAAGGTACTCTTGGTCCTTGAGGTTCTTCACCTTGATGTAGGCTTTGATTTTTTCCTCTTTCGGGATGTTGATGATGTTCTGTATGGCGCGGCCACGTGAGGTACGGGTACCTTCGGGTATTTCAAATGCCCGAAGCCAGAAACAGCGCCCGGCTTCGGTAAAGAACAGCATGTAGTTGTGGGCCGATGCGGTGATGATATGCTCGGTGAAATCCTCCTCACGGGTATTGGTCCCTTTGGCGCCCTTTCCACCGCGGCCTTGCCTCCTGTATTCCGTTAGCGGCGTGCGTTTCACATAGCTTTCATGCGAGATGGTGATGACGATCTCTTCATCTTCGATGAAGTCTTCCATGCGCATATCCTCTGCCGAATGGACGATGGTGGAGCGGCGTTCGTCGCCGTATTTTTCTTTTACTTCCTGCAGCTCGTCTTTGATGATGCTCATGCGAAGCCCTTCGTCTGCAAGTACCGATTTCAAATATTCGATGGTTTTCATCAATTCGGCATATTCCTCTTTGATCTTGTCGCGCTCCAGTCCGGTAAGCCGGCGCAGGGTCATATCGAGGATGGCACGCGCTTGGATGTCGGATAGGCCGAATTTCTCCATCAAGCCCACGCGGGCATCATCCGGAGTCGCGGATGCGCGGATCAACTTGATCACTTCGTCGAGGTGGTCGAGCGCAATGAGTAAACCTTCTAGGATGTGTGCGCGCTTCTCGGCTTCCGCCAACTCGAATTTCGTGCGCCGTATCACCACTTCGTGCCGATGTTCCACAAAGTGGAAAATCATATCCTTCAGGTTCAACATCATGGGGCGGCCATGGACCAGCGCGATATTATTCACACTGAATGAGGTCTGCAGGGCAGTATGCTTGTAGAGATTGTTCAGTATAATGGATGCATTGCCATCGCGTTTGATGTCATATACGATCCGCATCCCGTGCCGGTCGGATTCGTCGCGGATTTCAGCGATCCCTTCAATTTTCTTCTCATTGACCAAATCGGCTGTCCGCTTAATCATGTCCGATTTATTAACCTGGTAGGGGATTTCCGTAACGATGATCTGTTCGCGGCCACTTTTGGTGGTTTCTATTTCCGCTTTGGCGCGCATTACGATGCGGCCGCGGCCGGTTTGGAAGGCCTCCTGTACTCCGGCGTACCCGTAAATGATACCTCCCGTGGGGAAATCGGGTGCCTTTACATACTGCATCAACTCGCTGATTTCGATGTCGCGGTTGTCGATATAAGCGATGATACCATCTACCACCTCCGAAAGGTTGTGGGGCGCCATATTCGTAGCCATCCCCACGGCAATCCCCGAAGCGCCGTTCACCAACAGGTTGGGGATGCGGGTAGGGAGCACCGTCGGTTCTTCTATCGAGTCGTCGAAGTTGAGCTGGTAGTCGATGGTATCCTTATTAATATCGGAGAGCAGCTCTTCGGCAATTTTCTTCAATCGTGCTTCGGTATACCGCATGGCCGCGGGCGGATCACCATCTACAGAACCGTAGTTGCCCTGGCCATCGACCAACGGGTACCTTAGGCTCCATTCCTGCGCCATACGTACCATCGTGTCGTAAACCGACGAGTCGCCGTGTGGGTGGTACTTACCCAATACATCCCCCACAATACGGGCAGATTTTTTATAGGGCTTTCCGCTGGTCACACCCAGGTCGAGCATACCGTACAGCACGCGGCGGTGTACGGGTTTCAGGCCGTCCCCCACATCGGGCAATGCACGCGATACAATAACAGACATCGAGTAGTCGATGTATGCCGATTTCATTTGGTCTTCGATGTTGATGGGGATGATCCGGTCGTTCGCCGGAACGAGGTTGTTGCCGTTTTCTGTTTCTTCAGCCATTATATGTTTACCAATCTTAAATCAAAAGGCACAACATTACCATGCATGTACATGCTTGTTGCGCATGCGAAATTACGAATTTTCTAGGTCATTCTATAATGTTTTGCTATTCATCAGGAATCCTTAACTTTGCAGCTCGTTACGTCTTCTTTTTTTACCGT
>NZ_JBMQOC010000065.1:0-58645 GCF_053550995.1 Parapedobacter sp. | reverse complement strand
ATCGGCTGACCACGCCGCGTCTGCATACTGCGTACGCTAGGCCGCTTGCGTGGCAGCCGAAAAACGCTTGGGGGAAGTTAAGGTAGGTGTGGTTGGAGGTTTTATCGGCTGACCACGCCGCGTCTGCATACTGCGTACGCTAGGCCGCTTGCGTGGCAGCCGAAAAACGCTTGGGGGAAGTTAAGGTAGGTGTGGTTGGAGGTTTTATCGGCTGACCACGCCTCGTCTGCATACTGCGTACGCTAGGCCATGTTTGCGACAGGTCAAAACCGGGAGTTGGGGATGTGAACCGTAAATCCTTACTAAACACGTAGTAACGCGCGAAATGGTATTATTTACTGGAATACGAAACTTAAAACATAAAAATCATGAAATCAAAAGATAACGAGCAATCAGTTTATGAAAAAATTAAGGAGGTGTTGGGGGTGGTCAGCCAAGTGATCATGGCGGCACCATTGAAGCTGCCGCGAAAAGTGGTGGCGGTGGCCAAGTACGTGGCGCTGGTGCTGGGCGTGTTGGAAGCGGTGGAAAACGGCATGGGTAAACGGGAGGATGGAGGCAATGAAAACGAGTAACCTTCAACTCGGCATTGGCACGGGCAGCGGTACGCTGCTCAGTGCCTTTGCATTCATCAATACCGATGATGTACTGAAAACGATGGTGCTGGCCGCCATTGGCGCGGTGGTGAGCTTTGCGGTAAGCTGGGTGCTGCAACGGCTAAAACGGCGGGCGAAGGGGCGGTTCGGTGGAAATACGTGAGCGGCCGTAGTAGTGCCTCATTCTATGCGAATGGTTACCACGTTTGATGGATTTGAGTAATAGCATAACTGCACTTCATAGGTTCCCTTAGGTAATAAACTACCTTCTCATTAGCTTCTGCTTCACTTTTTTGTCAGTGCAGTCCCCTTGTGGGCAGCGATGTGATCCGATTTGTCGCTTTTGATTTCATACTGCGGATCCGCTTCGGTGGCGTGATGGGTGTACCCTTTGTAATCGAAATCGGCGGTGTGCACCTTGATGATGGTGCCCGAAACGTGGCCGGCTTCGGAATTCCAACGGACCTGATCGCCGACTTTAAATTTTTTGGCCATGCTAAGGAGTTTATCGGTGTTACAACTCTTCGTCTGAGTAAAAAACGTGATCGCCAACAATCCTCGCAGGCGATGTATAGGGGTGTTCCTCCGTTTTGCCCCGCGCCATGATGTGCAAGACCGTCCAGCCCTTGGCCTTTAGGTAATCGGATACCATGGCGCGATGGCACCGCCACCAAACGGCTTCCGAGCACATGTATGCCGTTGGATGGGTTAAAGCAATCGCTTCCAGCCGGATGATGGCCCGTTCGAAATCTTCGGTTTCCATATAGTCTGCATAGCCCCTGAAGGAGTCGTTGCGCCACCGGTTGTTTTGCGTATCTTTTTTTGCCTTTCTTCTGCCGCCCAGTTCGCTTATATGCACATACTGTATCCCAATTCCGGCCAGGGAGTGGGCAAGATGATCCTGGTCAAATTGCGGGAACTTCCGCGAACCGGGGAGCCTTCGGATGTCCACAAGGTATTCGATGGCAAAAGATTGCAACATCGCCATAAATTCATCCAGGCGACGATTGGAATGCCCGATGGTATAAATGACGTGTCCGTGCGGTGGCTTCACAATGAGCTAACCGATAGTCGGCTGGATTGTTTTCCTCGACTGCGCCGTCCATACGGCCGCTTCAGTTGGCGTTCACTACCGCTAACGTTTCTTGGACTTGTTGGGCGCTCATGTTTAAGCTGAGGTTCGCTTTGTTTCCGTCAATTTGGACGATGCGCGTACCTTCAATATGGAGGCCCATGAGCTCGCTGTTAAAGCGGAGATATTGGAGCGTATTCTGTGAGGGATAGTCCTTTTCGAGATACGGAGCAATCTCCGCGTAGCTGAGGCTGTCGCCCTGGATATACAGGGCAACACAAGAATCGATCCGACTCCGTATGTTGCTTGCTGATAGGGTATACCGGGCTTCACCCACATGCCGGGCCTCAACCGATACCGCACTTTGCTCGTTGGCCTGGATATCCAGTTTTTCGAAGGCCGATGTTCCGCCAATCTCGAAATGGCTGCGCGTGGCGGTGATGCTGAGCGAGTCCGCGACGGTGTTGGCGAGGCGCACTGTCCCGATATTTTCGATGGCAATGTGGGTTAAGGAAGGAGAATATAGGGTGGTCGTACCGCCAGTAAATTTATTTGGATAGGCGGTATAGATTACCAGTGTATTGTTTTCTATGAAGCTGTGCTCAATGAAATCATTGTGATCTGGTGCTTTTAATCCGCACTTTTCCGATTGGATCCACCTGATTTCATTGTATGTATTAGTGCGGGTATATGTGCCGAAGTTTTCGTACACCCGGAGGTTTGGCTGCGTGTTTCTGATCACAATGCGGTCAAAGGGCTGGTCAAAGATCTCAGTTTTGTGGTTATACGTGTGTGTTTCCAACGATTTTATGCTTTCCACTAAATTTTGGTCATATTGCTGTTTGCTTACGTATTGGCCCATTAGGGTTGATCCGAGGAAAGATCCCAGAATAGGAATCAGGGCAATGAGGAGAAAAATATTACTTGTTTTCATGTTGAAAGGTGGTGTTAACGAAGTTTTCGTATAAATGTTTTAATTGTTCTATATCAATATCCAGCAGATAGATCGTTCTGAAGAACACCGGCAGTTCCTTATCCATGAATTCCTGCCGGCGGATCGCCCTGGTTTTAGCTATGGCATCGTTTGTTACAAAAAAACCGACACCCCGCTTATTCTGGATGATCTGCTGGTTTTGCAGCAATTCATAGGTCCGGGCTACCGTATTGGGGTTTACCTCCAGCGCGGCAGCGAGTTCGCGCACCGAAGGGATTTTTTCCGCGGCTTGCCAGCGGCCCAACAGGATATGCTCAAACACATAGTCGGATATTTGCAGGTAGATGGCCTTGTTATCTTTAAAGTCCATTTATTTATACCTCCTTTTCTTTTAGCCTGAAATAAGCGGCCGCCCAAAAGGCGCCGATAAGCGTAATAAGGAACAGTACGGCGGTAACTTCCTCAAAGCCATTTGGCGCAAAGCCGTTTACCTTTACCTGGCCTTTCCGCAGCATCTTATCCAACAACTCGCTGGTAGCTATCAGCGAGGTTACTATGCCGACAAGGACAACACCCGTTTTGATAAACGGAAATCTCCGGAAATAAATGGAGCCCACCGTAAATATACTGCTGAGCAGGAAGCCGATGACGGGTAATATCGCCCTTGATTTGCTGTCCAATACCTGATAGTAGTATTTAAAGCCCGCGTGTTCATAACCGTAATTGGCTTGGCTTAGCTCCACGGTTTTATTTTCGAAGGTGACATCGCTGTAAATTGTCCGTAATACCGTGACAAAAGCGGTATCGGTAACCAAAAATACCATGGCAAATGTGAGGATGGTAAGCAGACTACCGGATACGAGGCCGACCAGCAGTTTTTCGGTGGCCGAAACCGGTAGCGTCAGTTCTTGTATAGCGGTGGCCGGTTTGCTAAGCCTGGCGTAATAGTGTCCCGAAAGCAGCGCGATATAACCGAGGCCGGATAATCCCAGGATGCTTTCCCTAAACCGAAGCGAGGAAAAGCGAAAGTACGTATAGGCATTTAAACCGGTTACGTGATGGCTATCCCGTTGAAAGAACTGGTCGCCAACAATATTGAATAGGTAGAACAGCGAGATGCAGCCAAACAGGATGACCGAGCTGGCTAAAAAAATCTTCCGGTTTTCTATCCATTGTTTTCGAAATAAAAGGCCAAAACGGCGGGTACTAAACGTGTTGTTCATGATGGGGAATAGCTGGAGTGAATATTTGGGTGATCTGCGGTCCTTTTAATGCCACCGCTTTAAAAAACAGTTCAATATCAATGCGTGTTTCCTCCGCATCGGTATTGGGCAGGATGGCATGGACACCGGTTAGTGTCTGTTCGGCATAGAGCATATTATCGGTCATTTCCTTGACCGATTTGAACGCAAGGCGTTGGCAGATCTGCTCAACCGATGCGGCAAGCACAATGCGCTGGTTGCCGAGGATAATCAATTCATCGATGAGGTTATCCAGGTCGCGCACCTGATGGGTGGATATAATAAAGCAGCGGTCTTCGGTGAGGGCGGTGGCCAAGATTTTCCGGAACTGCGATTTGGAGGGGATGTCCAGTCCGTTGGTCGGTTCGTCCATCAAAAGCAAACGCGTTTTGGTAGCCAGACCGAAAGCAATGAAGACTTTCTTTTTCTGGCCGAAAGAAAGTTCCTCGAGGTGTACGTCATGGCCGATGTCGAAATCGGTGAGTAACTGGTTAAACAATCCACGGTCAAAATCGCGATAAAAGGGGGTATAGGTGTCCAGATACCGGGATAGGCGCACCGGAGGTAGCGTAAACTCCTCGGGAATGAAGAACAGCTGGGACAGGAACTCAGGCGTCCGGTGGGCCGGCTGATAGCCCATGACGCTGATTTCTCCCTGCTGAGGAAAAACAAGACCGGCTAAACTTTTCAATAACGTGGATTTGCCAGCTCCATTTTCGCCCAGCAGGCCATAAATATGCCCGGGCTTAACGTCGAGGTGTACATCGGTAAGCACCGGCCTGCTTTTACGGTAAGCGTAGGAAATGTTTTGAAGGTGAATCATTGCTTAGTGTATTAGTTTAATAGTACACTACAAATGTAGGCGTATTTTTGTTACCTCCAAATTTTTTTTAAAAAAGAATAATAATTCCTGTGCGAACTCACTCAGCGTAGCACGGCGGGTGTCGGAGTTGCCATTGCATTGGTATTGGTTTCGTGCCGGAAGGCGGTAAGCCGGCCATGGCAGTAGGGAAGGGGCGGGGGAGGAAAAAAAGGATGGTATTCATAAAAAAATAATTTGTTTTCTTCGATGTACTTCTTATGTTTGTATACGAATTCAAAAATGAAGAAGGCTGATTTGGAAAAGAAGCATTTCACATCGCATGATGTAGCCGAACTGGCGGGCGTTTCGCAAGCGACGGTTTCACGCGTGTTTGCAGGTACGACGAAGGTCTCGGAAAAGAAGCGCAACCAGATCATGGAGGCCGCGCGGAAGTTGAACTATCGGCCCAATGCGCATGCAAGGAGCCTGATCACGCGTCGGAGCATGTTGATCGGTATCGTGATGCGAACCATCCGTAACCCGTTTTATTCGGCTGTTCTTGAAATATTCCATAACCGCTTTTCGGCGTTGGGTTACCATTTGATTTTTATCAATTCGGAGAACGAGCATATTGAGGAAGGCGAAATCCATAAACTGTTGGAGTATAATGTAGCGGGTGTGATTATCTCAGACGCGCTGCTTACACAAGACGCGGAAGAAAGGTTCCGCGAAAATGGCATCGCCGTGGTGATATTCAACCGGTATGCGGATAATTCGGCTAATAGCGCTGTTTTATGCGATAATTACCTGTCTGCGAAGCAGATTGCGACTTACCTGATCAAAACCGGGCACCGCAATTTCGCCTACATATCCGGTCCGCCCGATACGTCCATTTCGCAAGACCGATTACGCGGTTTCCGCGAGGTGCTGGATGAGAATGGCGTAAGTAAGCTCCATTTGGAAGCGGGCGACTATACCTACGACAGCGGCTTTGAATTGGCCCAGGAACTGATGACGAGCCACCAGGATATCGATTGCATCTTCGGGGGGAACGACATCATCGCGCTCGGCGTGATGGATGCCATCAGAAAGGTGGGGTTCGACGTGCCGCGCGATGTCTCGGTAATCGGGTTCGATAATATCCGGATGAGTGAATGGACCTCATATAGCCTAACCACGTGGGAGCAGCCATTGGAGGGGATGGTCGACAATACGGTAGCTATTCTGCTTGAAGAGATAAACGGCAAAGCCCGGAAGCCCAAGAAGCTGGTCATGAAGGGCCGGCTTGTGATTAGGAACACCGTAAGAAACAGGAATGGCAAATGATTTTTTTGCGTCTATATGAATACGTATTCTTTTGCAGGGGGCCTATTTTTTTTGGAATAAATGAATACGTATTCATTTAGGCGGGGCAACGGCAGGTGCGGGGATGCGGCTGGGGCAATCGTGTATATTCGATAAGGAGGCGAAGTGAAGTTTGGGAATAATTAATGTTTTTTTAACTAACTAATATTTAACCATTATGATTGTTTTCCTTAAATTTAGTAAAGCATGGTGGATCGTAGGTAGGCGATTGCTGCTGACACTTTGGTTGGGTTACGGGGCCACGTTGGCAT
The DNA here is from genome assembly GCF_053550995.1 of Parapedobacter sp. NCBI lineage: Bacteria > Pseudomonadati > Bacteroidota > Sphingobacteriia > Sphingobacteriales > Sphingobacteriaceae > Parapedobacter > Parapedobacter sp. The sequence continues at coordinate 52,384 of NZ_JBMQOC010000065.1, read as the reverse complement.
TTGCCGGGGCCGGCCATGGGGGCGTATCCGCAACGGAGGTGCAAGATCCATTTATCGTGCGGGGCATCGTGGCCGATGAATCGGGCGAGCCCTTGGTGGATGCGTCCGTACAGGTACTGCCGGCGGCAAGGGAGGTGAAGACGGGATTGGATGGCAGGTTCCTCATCGAGGCGGATAGCGAGCAGGATTCGTTGGTGATCAGTTATGTAGGCTATACGACCAAAAAAATCCGCATTGGCGAGGAGCGTGATTTCAGCATCCAGCTAGCCATCGATGAAGAAGGGCAGAAGCTGAATGAGGTCGTTGTGGTAGGATTCGGTACGCAGAAAAAGACAACCATGGTCGGGGCGGTCTCGTCCGTATCGGTTGGCGAAATCCGTAAATTCTCTACCCCTTCGTTAAGTAATACGATTGGCGGGAAGATCGCGGGGGTCATTACCAGGCAGTCATCGGGCGAACCGGGCTATGACGCGGCAAGCGTGTACATTCGGGGGATTGCATCCATCAGTGGGGGCAGGAATCCACTGGTCATCGTAGATGGTGTGGAGCGGGAACTTCAGAACTATTGGAACACCATTAACATCGAGGAAATTGCCGATTTTACCGTGCTCAAAGATGCGACCGCAACGGCTGTATATGGGAATAGGGGCGCGAACGGCGTCATCGTAATCACCACGAAGCGGGGGAGCGCCGGAAAACCGAAAGTGACGTTCCGGTCGGAGTTTGCCACGGTAACGCCCCTGCGCGTACCCGAGGTGATCAATGCGTATGAGTACGCTTCGCTCCACAACGAGGCGTTGGCCAATATCGGCGAGGCACCGCGGTATACCCCCGAAGAGATCAATAAGTTCAAAGACGGTTCCGATCCCTACATCTATCCCAATGTCGATTGGTATGAGGTAGTGCTGAAAGAGACCACCAAGCAAAACATCAATAACCTGGGTGTCTCGGGCGGTACCGAATACATAAAATACTATGTAAACCTGGGCTATACCCTCCAAGAGGGTATCTACAACGAAAGTTCGTTGAACGACTACAATACGAACGCCCTGCTGAACAGGTACCAGTTCCGGTCGAATATCGACTTGAAGCTGGCTTCCAATTTTGATATGAACCTGGGGTTATCGGGCATCGTTTCGGGTACGAATTACCCCGGAGTGGGCACTCAATCGGCTTTCGCCATCATGGAACTGGTAACCCCGCTCATGTATCCGCTCACTAATCCGGACGGTTCGGCCCCGGGCGCTATCGGGGTGGATGGCGCCGTCAACCCGTATACGCTGCTTACCCAGATGGGGTACACCAAGCAGTATTACAACACCATCGTGAGCAACTTGAATTTCCGGTGGGACCTTTCGTCGCTGCTTCCTGGTTTGGCGGTGAAGGGACTGGTGGCGTACGACGTGGTGGATATTACACAGAATTTCAGGACGAAGTCGCCCGAAACGTATTACTATACACGGGATAGCGAAACGGGTGAGGACGTCTATACGCTGGTCAGTTCGGAGTCGACCCTCGGATTCAGCCTCGCCAATGAAAACTATAAGACAATATACGGCGACCTGAGCCTCACATACGACCGCACATTTGGCCAGCATACGGTATCGGCCCTGCTCTTGGGCAACAAACGGGAGTTTGTAAACGTCAACGCGGGTAGCTCGATCGCCAACCTCCCCCAAAGAAGGCAAGGGCTCGTCGGACGGCTTACCTACAACTATGACGCAAAGTACCTCCTGGAATTGAACGCAGGCTATAATGGGTCCGAAAACTTTCCCAAAGGAAAGCAATATGGGCTTTTCCCATCCATTGGGGCTGGCTGGGTGGTTTCGAACGAGCGCTTTTGGCATACGAATACCATCAACATGCTTAAGCTGAGGGGTTCGTACGGCCTGGTGGGTAACGACCAGATCGGGGGTGGCCGCTTCCTGTTCCTCTCTTCCTACAACAAATCGGCTGCCGGCTACGTATACGGGCTCAACCAGAATAATGGCATCGGCGGCAAAAGTGAAGGCAGCATCGGTAACGAGGACGTGACCTGGGAAAAAGCCTATAAAACCAACCTCGGTGCAGACATCGAGCTGTTCAACTCGGTGGTGAGTTTCCAGGGCGACTATTTCTACGAGCTGCGGAAGGACCAGTTGCTCAGGCGGTCGTCAGTGCCGTGGTACTCCGGCTACCCAACAGGGGTAATCCCTTTCGGCAACATCGGCATCACCTCCAATTGGGGTTTCGAAGGCAGCCTCCAGGTGCGGAACACCACCGCTTCGGGTTTCTTTTATTCCCTGTTGGCCAATTTCACCTATACGAAGAATAAGATCATCGAAAACGACGTTCCCTATATCTATGAACACCATAATCCACGCGGGCACGCCATTGGCGCGGCTGCCGGTTACCTGGCGAAGGGCTTCTTCGAGGATGATGCCGATATCGCGAACAGCCCTACCCAATCGATATTCGGCACCTATGGCCCCGGGGATATCAAATATGCCGACCTGAATGGGAATGACCGCATCGATCTCGAGGACATCACCTACTTCGGCCAGTACGGGCCCGAACCGTTGGTGATGTATGGCTTCGGGACCACGTTGGCTTGGAAAGGGTTTGATGCATCGCTGTTTTTTACGGGAGCCGCAAACCGGGACTTCTTTTACGGGGCGGGATGGCCGATGCGCCCGTTCTTCGCTGGTGTGGGGAAGTATAACGTACTACGGGAATACTATGACAACCGATGGGTGCCGGGAGAAGACAATGTCGATGCGATCTACCCGGCGATCCGTGCGGCCAGTGAGAACAATTATGCGTCTTCGAGCCTGTGGCGGAAAAACGGCAACTACCTCCGGATAAAGAATGCCGAGGTGGGGTATTCGTTTGATTCCCATTTGACCTCGAAGTATGGGATTTCCAACCTGCGTCTTTTCATCCAGGGCACCAACCTGCATACCTGGGACCACATCAAGGCGATCGACCCCGAATCGAATTATGGCACGGGTGGCCACCCCATTTCGCGGAATATCAATTTCGGTATCAACGTTATTTTTTAACCCTTTATTTCCGGTATTATGAAAAAGTTCAAATATATAACCATACCCTTGCTGACTGTCCTTTTCATCATGCAATCTTGCGTAAAGGACTTTCTGGACAAAACGCCAGACGAGGACCTTACACCTGAACAGGTTTTTACGAACCCTGCCTTCACCAGGGAGTTTCTGGCGAATATCTATGCCCACCTGCCCAACGAAGCCATGATGGTGGACAACACAGGCGTGGCGAATCCGTTCAACGGGGCGGCAGATGAGATGGAGATTACCCATGAGCCGTTCTTTTCGAATTTGATGAATGCAGGCAACTGGAGTTCCAATACGTACACATCCAGTGGCTGGAGCCCCTTTTACCAGGCGATCCGGAACTGTAATATCTTCTTGGAATACATCCATATGCTGCGTCCTAATGAATTTTACCCGCAGCAAGTGATCGACCAGTGGATCGGGGAGGTATACTTTTTAAGGGCGTTTTACCACTTCCTGCTGATGCGGATCTATGGCCCCATCCCGGTCTTCAACCGGACCCTGGGGCTGAATGAGGATTTCAAGGTATTCAAGCGGCTGCCCATTGACGAGGGGGTGCAGTTCATCGTGGACGACTGCAACCGCGCGGCAGACATGCTGCCGCCACGGATCTTGCAGCAGAACGACTTGGGGAGGCCGTCGAAAGTTGCTGCGCTGGCACTCAGGGGAAGGGTATTGCTTTATATGGCTAGTCCATTCTGGAACGGCAATCCGGATTACGCCGATTTCAAGGACCTGGACGGAGTTCGGTTGTTCCCCGACTTCTCCGCCGCCCGTTGGGAAGCGGCCGCGGCCGCGGCCAAGGCCTGTATCGATGCCGCGGCGCAAGCCGGGCATCGGCTCCACCGGTCGGCCTCCAACGACCCGATCGCTAACTACCAGGAAACTTTTTATGTGAATTTCAATGACGAGGTGTTCTTCACACGCAACGATCCTTCCTACATCCATCTGGACACCTACAGCGAACCTTGGGGGATTCCGGGGGCGTTTTTCCCCCACCAGGGAGTTACCCAGGAGCAGGTGGATGCCTACCACATGGCCAACGGCGAAATACCGATAACCGGATACCATGCGGATATGACGCCGATTATCAATCCCGCTTCGGGATATAACGAAACGGAAAACGACACGGAAGAAACCGCCATGTACGTGGCTGGGACCCGTAGCATGTATGTGGGCCGCGAACCTCGGTTTTACGCCAGCATCAACTTTACGGGCGCCAAGTATAAGATGGTAACCGACGGACTGAAATTCTGGTTCGGCGGGCCCAATGGCCGCCAGCCCGGCCAGGGGGCGTTTACACGGACGGGCTACCTGATGAAAAAGCTGACACATCCGGATTATGATATGGCCACACGGAGCGGGCCGGCGCGTACATGGATCTTTTTCAGGCTCGGCGAACAGTACCTCAACTACGCGGAAGCATTGAACGAGGTTTCTGGGCCGGTGGGCGACGTGTACACCTATGTGAACCTCATCCGGGAGCGTGCCGGGATACCTGCACTGCCGGAAGGGTTGACCCAGGAACAGATGCGCGACCGCATCAGGCGCGAACGCCGGATAGAATTGGCTTTTGAAACACATCGGTATTTCGATTGCATCCGATGGAAAATTGCGGAAGACGTCAATGACGGCCCTATCCATGGCATCGATATCAATACGCCCGGATATACGATGAGCAGTGATGATTTTTACCGGCGGACGGTGGTTGAATCACGGATATTCGAACAAAAACATAACCTTTGGCCAATACCCTTCATCGAGACGGAAAAAAACGTTAATTTGATTCAAAACCCAGGTTGGGACTAACGGATAAGTAGATGGCTTGGAGTCAGCTCGATATTTGGATAATCATCGCCTATTTCACGTTGATGATCGCGCTCTCGCTGTGGCATCGGAAGTTCGCTGCTGGAAGTATGGAAAACTTCTTTTTGGGCGGACGTAAAGTGCCCGGATGGCTCAATGGCGTGTCCTATAGCGCTGCGCTGGTGAGCCCCGATGCGGCTACGGGATACGGTGGGTTGGCGGTGGTTACCGGAGCATTCATTTCATGGTGGTACCTCAGTAGGTTTGGGCTGGCGCTCTTCCTTGCGGGGGTATTGTTTGCATTCTTCTGGCGGAGGCTTAACCTGTTTACCTCGCTGGAATTTTACGACCTGCGGTTTAAACCGCGCACAGCCAATGCCATGCGCCTGTGGATTGCGATCCGAACCTCGCTGATCGCTATGCCGGCATGGACAGGGATCACCTTGTTGGCGGCATGCAAGATCATGGAACCTGCATTCGGATTCAGCAAAATGGAAACATTGGCGCTGATTGTCCCGGTGTCTTTCGTGTTCGTTTTCTTTTCGGGCTACAAGGGCGTGGTGATTTCGAACCTCATCCAGATGACTATTTTCATCATTGGCGCCATGACCCTGGCCTTCTTTACGCTCCATCATTTTGGTGGTGCCACCCAGATGGTGGCTGCCATCAAAGACACTTTCGGTACGACCAACCCCGAGATCACCCGGCTCATTCCACCACCAGACCACGAGGTGTTTCCCATGATGGCCGCATTGGCCTGGATGGTGGGGCAGAGCATCGGTTACGGAGGTGACGCAGCACCGATGGGTGGCGCGATGGAGGGCCAGCGGATCCTATCTACCCGTAGCCCCAAGGAAGCACTGACCATGTATGTCGTAACGGCTATCACCATGTTCATCCTGCTTTTGCTGGTTACATTGCCCAGCATATCGGCAGCGGTGATCTGGCCGGAATTGCGCGAACCGGGTTTCGACAGGGAGGAGGTGTACGGCATGCTGATGAAGGAGATGCTCCCAGCGGGTGCCGTCGGGATTTTGGTGGCCGCCATGTTGGCTGCCACGATGTCTACGGTGGCAGACAATTTGAATTTCGGGGGGCAGGTATTGGTCAGTGATATTTACCGGCGGGGGTTTGTCGGAAACAAACCCGAGAAGCACTATCTGCGGATGGGGAAATTGGCGATGGGACTGATCCTCGGTATTTCTCTGGCCGTGGTGTTCCAGGTGCATTTCATTGTAGACGTCGCCATTTTTATGCTGCAACTGAGCGCCGCGGAATTGCCGGCCAATTGGGCGCAGTGGTGGTGGTGGCGGTTTAACGGGAAAGCACGTATAGCTGCTTCGTTCGGAGGGGCGTTATTTTTCTGCCTGGTGGTTTTGGTGCCCAAGGTACTTATCCATTTCGATAGGCCAATGGGCGAGCGCCTGCTATTGCCCTGGTGGTGGCAAACATTGTTGGTAATGGCGGCCACGACATTGCTGTGGGTACTGGTGGCATTGCTTACGAAGCCCGACCCCGACCATTTGTTGCAAAGCTTCCACGACAAAGCCAAACCACTGGGTTTCTGGGGCAAATACGCGCAACGGGATCGGGCTGGAAATAGGTGGAAAAGCCGAAGGCCCCTCGTAACGGGCATTATCCTGGCCTTCACGGGGTTTTTGGCGATATGCCTATTGGTTATCGGCATCACCGACTGCTGGTTTGCGAATTATAGCCGCGGTGCCGCTGAACTCCTGGGGGCAGTAGTTTTATTCTTCATTTTCCGCAAGGGCGCATCGAAATACCTCGACGCGCTCACGGATAGAGACAACGATTTAAGAAAAATTAATAGATGAGTCAAACCGTATTTAGCGTCGGCATAGGTGTGTCAGACATTACCCCGCCCTTAGAAGTGGGCTTTCTAACTTCATCGGTCAACGGAACGTACGCGCCGTTTCACGCGGTGCGAGCGCCGCTCAAAGCCCGCGCGATGGTGCTCGAATCGGGGCCCGATAGGGTCGTGCTGGTGTCGTTGGATTTACTGGGACTGAATGGCGACGCGGTATACGGGTGGGAGCGGTTCAAAGCCGCATCATGCGGAGCGGTGCCGCCCGATCGCGTGATCATCACGTGTACCCATACCCATTCGGCCCCCGAATCACTCGCCTTGTCTGATTTGTATGCCTCCGAACCGTATCAGCGGTGGTTGAGCGACCTGGAGGGGATAATAAGCGGTACGATATCCGCGGCAATCCGGTCGCTGGGTGAGGTGGCGGCATTGGAATTGGCCACGTCGACATTGGACGGCTTTTCATTGCAACGCCGCATCGTTTCGCCGGATGGCGTGGCGATGTCTGATAGCATGCAACCGGTGACGCCCGATTTGTTTGAGAAAGGACCCATCGACCGGCGCATTCGGGTCGTGCGGTTCCTATCGAAAAAGGGGGAAGCGGTAGCCTCCATTATCCACGCCGTTTGCCATCCGGTGCACGAAATGCTTTCGCCGCATGTGTCCCCCGATTTCCCCGGCGAATTGTGTGCCATTTGGGAATCGGACCCGGCCAATGGATTCCCCATGTTCCTGAACGGCGCGGCGGGGAACATAAATCCGCCGACCGTATCGTGCGGGGCGGCCTATGCCGTGAAACATGCGCAGGCGATCATGCGGAAGGCAACGGAACGCAACAACACCTGGCAGGAAGCCGCTGGCGAATTGTTCCACGTTGGTGAGTCCCTGCAGTTAAGCAGAAGACGGGAACTCGATTTGGCGGATGCGGAGGTGCAGGCAACCGTCCATGTGGTGAAACTCGGGAACATGGCGCTGGTGTTCCTGCCCGGCGAACCATTCGTTGAGACCGCGTTGCGGATAGAGGAACACTCGCCGTTTGCGCATACCATCGTGATCGGATACGCCGAATGTTCGGTGGGCTATATCCCCACAGGTAGCGCTTTTGCGGAAGGGGGCTATGAAGTCGGGCCCGGGAAATGGTCGTACCTCGAAGCCGATGCCGAGAGGCGCATCTTTGGGGTCGCCGTGGATATGTTGAACCGGTTGTACGTAAAGGAAACGAATCGCATAACCGACGTTTGAAAGTAAGTAACCAGAAAATGAATATGATGACAAAACTAAAATGGGTTGTATGCTGGCTGTTGTTGGCCGCATGCAGCGGACTCCGATCTCAAGAGGTGTTTTTTTATGGCGATAAAGGAAACGATCTGTATAAACTTTTGGTAAACGAAGGGTTTAACGTTCGCTATTTCAATCGTCCGTCTGAGGCGGTAGACGCTGCCGGCAAAGGCAATCCGGTTTTTTTGATTGCAAAAGGATACCCCGAACGGGATCCATTGATGCAGATCACAGGCGATCTATTAAAAAAAATCAACGATAAGGGGTTACGCGTGTATGTGGAGTACCCAAGTACCTATGAAGGTTTGGAAATCGGTGAGGACATCGTGGAAACGCGCTTGGAACGCGGCGTAATTACGTCGGACCGCTTTGGCCTTGCCCTACCACCGATGTCGTTGTTGGGGCTGCACCACAGCCATGTGTTGCCCGTAACGGTCGATGACCCCCTCCTTGTGCTGGCGAAAGTGGTCGGATTTGACAAGGCCGAGTTTGGCCTTACCGATACCGAAGTGCATGCTGCTTTATTCGAAAAAGACGGCGTATTGATCAGCACCACGGGGTTGACCAACTTTCAAAAAGGCAGGTACGGACCTGTATCGTCTGTCGAGGTGATGTGGGAACACATCCTGTCGGAACTGTTTGGCGGACAGGATATCCAAATCAATGATTGGCCGCAGGATGTAAGGCCAGCATTCTCCAAGGATGCGCCGCTACCGGCTGATGCGCGCCTAACCAGTATCAGGAAGGGGGCGGCTTGGTATGAGAAGGGGAATTTCTTTCTCGATAGCTCGTGGACGGATAGGTGGCTCAACTACCAGGGCGACGGTACGATGCCGGTTGGCCCGCCCATAACCCGCGAATATGCGCGGGGTGATGGAAGCATGGGTATCCTGGAAGGCCATACATCGACGATAAACCACGATGGCACCCAACAATACCGGTATTGGATGCGCGCAGACGTACAGGGCGAAGCCAGCATGGCGCTGGCCGCGGCAGGCCAGCTATTGGGCGATGGGGAACTTAAGTCGAAATCGGAGAATCTGCTCGACTTTTTATTTCGGACGTCGAATTTGCGGGCGGACGAAAAAAACAATCCAAATAGTGCTTCGTACGGCATGATAGGCTGGGCCACCACGCATCCCTATGTCTTCTACGCAGACGACAATGCGAGGACACTGTTGGGGGCCATCGGTGCTTCCGCTTATCTAGACGAAACGACGTGGGACGGGAAAATTATCGAGGGAATCCTGGCAAACTTCAGGCTAGCGGGTAAAAAGGGGTTCCAGGGGGAGCGCCTGGCGGAGGCCGAGATACTGGAATCAGGATGGCAGGCGTATGGAAACAGGGATTTGGTGCACATCTCTCCGCATTTCGAATCGTGGATGTGGGCTTGTTACCTCTGGCTTTACGACAAGACCGACTACAAACCCCTGTTGGAAAAGACGAAGGAGGCTATTCGGATTACCATGGAGGCTTACCCGAATGACTGGCTGTGGGGAAGCAGTATGCAGATGCAACGGGCCCGGATGATACTGCCATTGGCTTGGCTGGTACGTGTGGAAGATACGCCGGAACACCGGCGGTGGCTCGACCGCTTGGTGGATGACATCGTTAAGTATCAGGATGAAAGTGGCGCAATCAGGGAAGAGATCGGCGGAGACAAGGGGCGTCGGTTCAAGGCGCTGAACTCGAATTCCGACTACGGGTCGGACGAGGGATCGTTGATTTTTAAGAATGGGGAGCCCGCGTCGTGCCTGCTATACACATGCAATTTCGCGTTGTTTGGCTTGGCGGAAGCCGCGGCGGCGACACATGATGAAAAGTATGAAGCGGCCGTAGCCAAACTTTCCGATTTCATGACGCGCGTCCAGGTGACAAGCGAAGTGCACCCCGATCTCGATGGTGCATGGTTCCGCGGATTCGATTACGATAGGTGGGATTATTGGGCCTCCAATTCGGATATTGGGTGGGGAACCTGGTGCACGCTTACAGGGTGGATTCAAAGCTGGATAGTGACCACCCAGGTACAGCTGGAAACCGGCAAAAGTTTTTGGGAGCTCACCGATGCCCCCGGCATATCGAAGCAGGCCGAACCGCTCATTGAAAAGATGATGGAATAACGGGCAGGAGAGGAAAATGGTTGCCAAGAAGAACAAATGAATATGGAGCTTCGGAAATATAGCGAATTTTATAGGAAGCAGTTATTGGAGGACACCCTGCCTTACTGGTTTCCCCGGTCGCTCGACCACGAATACGGCGGGTATCTGCTCATGCGCGATCGCGATGGGTCGTTGATCGACGACGACAAAGCAGTGTGGATCCAAGGCAGATTCATCTGGTTGCTGTCTACCTTATACAACACCTTGGAAAAGAGGGACGAATGGCTGGAAGGAGCCAGAATGGGAGTTGATTTCCTGGAGAAACATGGTTTTGATGGGGATGGGCGGATGTTTTTCCACCTTACCCGGGACGGCAGGCCCATCAGAAAGCGGCGGTACTTTTTCTCGGAAACATTCGCGGTGATTGGGTACGCTGCATATGCCAGGGCGAGTGGCAATGCCGGGATAGGCGATAAGGCGCGCGACCTTTTCGGTAAATGTATCGAATATGCCGAACAGCCCGGTTTGTTGGCGCCGAAATTTACGGGGGAAAGGCCCGCGAAAGGGATTGGCGTACCCATGATACTCGTCAATACGGCCCAGCAGCTTCGCGATACGATCGGCGATCCGCGGTGCGACACGTACATAATGAAATGGATTGACGAAATAGAACGGGATTTCGTAAAGGATGACATTCGCTGCGTCATGGAGCAGGTGGGACCCGATGGCCATATCATCGACCACATCGATGGCCGTACCTTATTGCCGGGCCATGCCATCGAGGCAGCTTGGTTCATACTGAACGAAGCACGGCACCAGGGCAATAACCAACGGCTGATCAACCTTGGAACCCGAATACTCGATTATACGTGGGATCGCGGATGGGATCAGGGATATGGCGGGGTCTATTATTTCAGGGACGTATACCATAAGCCGGTCCAGGAATACTACCACGATATGAAGTTCTGGTGGCCGCATAACGAACTGATCATTGCGGCCCTGCTGGCCTACCTGCTTACCGGCGACGGAAAATATGCCCGGATGCACAAACAGGTGCACGATTATGCATACACCCATTTCCACGACAAAACGCATGGCGAATGGTTTGGCTATTTACACCGGGACGGAACCCCCGCGCAGATGGCGAAAGGGAACTTATTCAAGGGGCCCTTCCACCTGCCCCGACAAGAGTGGTTCTGTTGGTGGATGATTGATTGGTTTGCGAAAAACAAGTGATGGGGCGCCGCGTTGGATCCGTGGCTAAACGAAAATAATTAATTCATAGGATGCGGACGATAACTTTTTTTACCTGTATGGTATGGTCAGCGTGGATGGCAGCTCCGGCAGTGGGTCAGGAGAACGTGAACAGACGGATCGAGCGGGTGGACATCGTAAAGCTTGGAACGATTGATTGCGATTTGGTGGAAACTACCCCCGTCGTGTTTGATGCGAAGGTGTATCGATTTGAATACGTGAGGGAGCGGTATTGGGATAACAATACGGGCCATTCCTATTTTAGATTTGTATCGCATACCGACGGAACGCATACGGCGCCCTTCGCTACGGGGTTTCACCTCGGTAGCGCATATGTTCATCAAAATAAGATGATTGTCACCGCCGTTGATGATTGGGGCGCCGATAAGATTCATGTGTTTGTCTCGGACGACCTGACGAGGTGGGAGGGTTGGATTGCTTTTGAATTGCCCGGCTACGAAATCTTCAATACCTCGCTGATTCACGACGGAAAACGGTATGTGCTTATGTTTGAAATCGGCGGGCCTCTGGCCGGGGTTGGATTTACGGCGCGATTCGCGACATCGAAGGACCTAAAGGATTGGGACATGCTGCCCTCGGACCATAATTATTCGATGGAGCGGTATACTGCTCCCCATTGCTTGCGATATCACGAAGGCTACTATTATAACTTCTTTCTGGAAATGAATGATGGCTTTGAGATGCGGGTGGTCCGCTCGCGGGATTTTGTCCATTGGGAAGTTAGCCCATTGAATCCCGTATTACGTCCATCGGCCGATGACAAAAAGATTTTTAATGATGCGTTATCCGTAGTTTGCCGCAAAAGGATAGCCGAGGCCGACAATACGAACAATTCGGATTTTGATTTTTGTGAATACCGGGGAAAGCTTATTATTAATTATTCTTGGGGAAACCAGAGGGGTGAAGAGTTTTTAGCCGAAGCGACTTATGAAGGGACTACCGGACAGTTCCTGGCGTCTTGGTTTCCGTAATATGCTATTGTTCTCCATTGAAATGGCTTTAACAAGCACGACTTTCCACAGGGTTTCTTACCTTAGCTCATTGATAGGCCGTCTGCATGGAATCGATAAAAGAACATTGGGAACACGTATATGCCACGAAGCGACCGGATGAAATGAGCTGGACACAGGCGGTGCCGCAAACATCCCTCGATTTGATCGAAAGCTTCGGCCTGCCGGTATCCGCAGGGGTGATCGATGTGGGTGGTGGAGATGGCCGCTTGGTGGACGGCCTGCTGGATAAAGGCTATACGGACATTACGGTGTTGGATATTTCAGCGCAGGCCATTGAACGGGCAAGGAAGCGTTTGGGCGATCGTGCCGACCGGGTGACGTGGATGGTCTCCGACATTGTCGAATTCAAGCCCGTCCGGACCTACGACATTTGGCATGACCGCGCCACATTCCATTTCCTGACACACGGTGAACAGGTCGACGCGTACCTGGGCACCATCCGCTCCTGTGCCACAAGCGGCGTCGTCATTGCCACATTTTCAACCGATGGTCCCGAACGGTGCAGTGGTTTGGATGTCCAACGTTATAGCGAATCGACGCTGGAAGAGCGGCTTTCGACCGGTTTCACGAAGATGGGGTGTCTCACCCAAGACCACACCACGCCGTTTGGTACGCAACAGCGTTTTCTGTTTTGCGCTTTCAGGGCAACGCCGTGAATGCAGGCCGGGCTGCCTACTCCGGTTTGTCGTAAAGTCCGGTGTTACCTTCAGCTAGTTTTTCCAGTAACCTGTTGGCCAGATCTGGCCGCTGTGCGGCGATATTCATGTGCTCGTGGGGGTCGTTCGCATGGTCGTAAAGTTCCACGGCATTAGGCGAATCCCTGAAATATTTCGTGATTCGATATCGCGGGGTCCGCAGCGTGATCCCTTCGTTGAAATATCCAAAGGCGTGGTTCTTCCATTGTGGGTCGCTGCCGTTCGCCAATAACGTGGCATAGGATGTGCCATCATACGCGATGGGTGGCATTTTCAACCCGCAGAGCTCCATCAACGTGGGATATAGGTCGACAGCGCTGACAACTTCATCTACGACGCGGCCCTGCTTCCCGGGGTGCCCCTGGGGCAATTTCATGATATAAGCACTCTTCAGCGATTGATCGAATAAGGTGTGTTTGCCCCAGATGCGATGGTCTCCCAGGTGCCAGCCATGGTCTCCCCACACGATAACGATCGTATTTCGGTCCAATCCCTCTTCGCGCAATACGTTGAGCACGTTGCCGATCATGGCGTCTATATAACTGATCGATGCATAATAGGCGTGTTTCAACTTCCTTGCATATGCCGCGGAAACGGGTGCATCCAATCGGGGGTGTTCCTCGCCAAGCGCGTACCGATTAAACTCCCCGCTCTGGGTTAAACTGGCGCGGTCCAAATTTTTGGGTAAGCCTGGCGATTCGGACAATGGAATGCGATCCTCATCATACAGGTCCCAGTATTTTTTCGGTGCGTTGAATGGAAGATGAGGCTTGAAGAAGCCCACGCCTAAAAAGAAGGGCTGGCGCTGCGTGGCAAGGGTTTTGATCTTTTCGATGGCCAATGCCGCTGTCAAACCGTCTGGATACGCCGTGTCTTCTACCGGTGCACTTTCGTAGGGCTTCATCTGACCCTTGAGCGTAATCCTGCTATTCCCATCTGCCCGTGCGAAAAAGGCGTTCCAGCCGGTCTTCCAGCGACCGGCGTTGAAGATCATCTCGTCCCAGCTATGCGGCAATTCGAGCACATCGCTTTTTTCTCCCGTATAGGGATAGACGTATCCATCGGCGGCGTGACTTATCTTGCCCACACCGATTGTTTGGTAGCCGTTTCTGCGGAGGTGTTCCACGAACGTTTCGGGAAGGTCTTTCCTTGGGCGATGGGGCAGCAATTGATGGGCCACGTCATTGCTCAGATGGCCTGCCGTTTTGGGAAGTTGCCCCGTCAATAGTGCATATCTCGATGCGCCACAGGTGGGGACATTGGCATACTGATTCGTAAATAGGTACCCACGCCTCGCCAGGCGGTCAAGGTTCGGTGTATGGACGGCGTCATTGCCGTAAACGCCTAAATCGGGCCGTAAATCGTCGACAAATAAAAATAGGATGTTAGGTTTCTGGGCCGATACTTCTGCTCCATTGAAAAGCGGTAGGAGCGTTAGAACGGCAATCAGGATAAATATGCTCATGCCCTCATATTAAATTTACAATAATGCCATCTGTGCTTTTGGATATACCATCTGTAAACTTACGCATTAAATGGTGAAATCACGGAAACGTTAAATATTTTACACACGGTATCAGTAATTTAACCGGGAAATCGGCTGTTCCATTTGCTAATTAGGATAGTATTTCGGAAGTTTGCTTTTGCTAAATTAATTAGTTGTTTTGAATGGCGATGGAGCGGCATGTAGTGCATTGCGATCTGGATACGTTTTTTGTATCGGTGGAGCGGCTGGTCAATACCAAGCTGGTGGGCAAGCCCGTGCTCATTGGTGGCAGTAGCGACCGGGGGGTGGTGGCATCGTGCAGCTACGAGGCACGTCGGTTTGGCGTGCACAGTGCCATGCCCATGCGGTTGGCGTTGCGGCTGTGCCCGGAGGCGGTGGTGGTGCGGGGCGACCACGATCTGTACAGCCGGTTTTCGAGCACGGTAACCGAGATCATTGAGGAAGCAACGCCGGTGGTGGAGAAAGCCAGCATCGACGAGCACTACCTGGACATTACCGGTATGGACCGCTTCTTTGGCTGCTGGAAATGGTCGCAGGAACTGCGGCAGCGCATCATCAGCGAGACGGGCCTGCCCATCAGTTTCGGCCTATCGGTCAACAAGACGGTGAGCAAGATCGCTACGGGCGAGGCTAAACCCTGCGGTGAACGGCAGGTGGTGGGGGGTACCGAAAAGCCATTCCTCGCTCCGTTGTCCATCCGTAAAATCCCCATGGTGGGCGAAAAGTCATATACGCTGCTCCGCAACATGGGCATCCACCGCATCCGCACGGTGCAGGAGCTGGAGGCACAGACGATGCGTCGCGTGCTGGGCGAGAATGGTGTTTCCATCTGGCGCAAGGCCAACGGCTTCGATGATGCGCCCGTGGTGCCCTTCCGCGCGCAGAAGTCGATGAGTAAGGAAACTACTTTCCAGCAGGATACCATCGATTTGGATATCTTGCGGCGCATCCTGGTGGGTATGGTCGACACGCTAGCGTTCGAACTGCGGCGCGATCGCAAGCTCACGGGCTGCATTGCCCTCAAGATCCGCTACAGCAATTTCGATACGCACACGCAGCAACTGCGCATCGCGTACACCAATTCCGATCGGACGCTGACGGCCAAGGTGATGGAGCTGTTCAAAAAACTCTATAGCCGCCGTATGCTTATTCGCCTCGTGGGGGTCAAATGCTCGCACCTGATCCACGGCGCTTACCAGGTAGACCTATTCAACGATACGCTGGAAGAGGTGAACCTCATGCAGGCGATGGACCGCATCCGTATGCGGTATGGGGTACAGTATATCCAAAAGGGTATCTGCCTGCCCGATGAGGTGGAACGTAGGACGCCAACATACGACCGACATCATGCTGCTCAACGTACATAGCTACTTCTCCCTGCGCTACGGCACGCTGTCGCTGGAAAACCTGATCGAGGGCATGGTGCAGGGTGGCCATGACACGGCCGTGCTCACGGATATCAACAATTCATCGGGTTCGCTGGATTTCCTGCGCCTCGGCACGGCATATGGGCTCAACATCCTAGCGGGCATGGAATACCGAAATGGGGATGGCTGCCTATACATCGGCATTGCGCGCAACAACGATGGCTTCCGCGAGCTCAACGGTTTCCGTACGGCATATAACCGGGACGGCCGCCCATTGCCGGAGCGTGCACCCGCTTTCGACGATGCCTTCGTGGTTTATCCTTACGGGGCCATCAAGCCCGGAGACCTGCTCGATCATGAATACATCGGCATCCGGCCGACGGAACTGAACAGGGTCCGCATGGAACCTTCCCATAACCGGGAACGCTACGTCATCCTCGCACCCGTCACCTTCGCCCCGCGGGACTACAAGCTGCATCGCCAGCTGCGCGCCATCGACCACAACCTGCTCTATTCGCAGCTCGAACCGCAGATGGTCGCCCGGGAAGGGGAGGTGCTCCTGACCAAAGCGGAGCTCTTGGCGCACTACCGTGATTTCCCGCAGTTGATCCGCAACACGGGGCGGCTGCTTGGCCAATGTCGTTTCGACTTCGACTTCCGGTCGATGAAAAACAAGCAGACCTTTACGGGCACCCGCTACAACGACAAGCAACTGCTCCATGAATATACCGTCGATGGTTTTGCCCGGCGCTACGGCAAACACGACCAACAGGCACTGGAACGGGTGACCGGCGAACTGGAGATCATCGAAAAACTCAACTTCGCCAGCTATTTCCTCATCACGGACGACATCTGCCGTTACGCGCGGCGTAGGGATTTCCATTACGTAGGCCGCGGTAGCGGAGCCAACAGCGCCGTGGCTTATTGCCTGGGCATCACCGACGTGGACCCCATTGCGCTGCACCTGCCCTTCGAGCGGTTCCTGAATCCCAAGCGGCGGTCGCCCCCCGATTTCGACTTGGACTTCAGCTGGAACGAGCGCGATGAGCTATACGACTACATCTTCAAGCTGCACCCATCGGACCATACGGCATTGATGGGGGCAATGAGCACCTTCCGTTCTCGAAGCATCCTGCGCGAGCTGGGCAAGGTGTATGGGCTGCCCAAGAGTGATATCGATCGCCTGGTCCACGAACCGGAGCATATGCTCAATAAGAACGAGGTGACCGACACCATTCTGTCAGTATACAACCGCATGGCAGATTTCCCCAATCAGCGCACGATCCACGCCAGCGGGGTGCTCATCTCGGAGCTGCCGCTCACCAATTATGCGGCAATGGATTACCCACCCAAAGGCCGGCCTACCATGCAGTTTGATATGTATGTGGCCGAAGATATCGGCTTCGAGAAGTTCGACATCCTTTCGCAGCGCGGCATCGGCCACATCAAAGATTGCCGCGAGATCGTGAAGCGGAACCGCGGCGAAACCATAGACATCGACAACCCCAAGCGGTTCTTCACCGATCCGGAGATCGCCGAACAACTGAAAACCGGCAATACCGTCGGCTGCTTCTACATCGAGAGCCCCGGCATGCGGCAGCTGCTCGTCAAACTGGGATGCGACAATTATCCCACGCTGGTGGCTGCCTCCTCCATCATCCGGCCCGGCGTGGCCAGCAGTGGCATGATGGCCGAATTCATTCAGCGGCATCACGACCCTTCCCGGGTTGCTTACCCGCACCCGGTATTCCGTGAGCAACTGGAAGAAACCTACGGTGTGATGGTGTACCAAGAGGATGTGATGAAGATTGCCCATGCCTATGGCGGGCTCGACATGGCCGATGCCGCCGTGCTCCGCCGCATGATGAGCGGCAAGTACCGGAGCATGGACCACCTTGCCGAGATCGAGGGGAAATTCTTTAGCAACTGCCGGGATAAAGGCCATGACGAAGGGGTGAGCCGCGAAATCTGGCGGCAGATGGAAAGCTTTGCCGGCTATAGCTTCAATAAGGCCCACTCGGCCAGCTACGCGGTGGAGAGCTATCAGAGCCTGTACCTGAAAACATACTTCCCCAGGGAATTCATGGTTGCCGTGCTCAACAACTACGGGGGGTTCTACAACCGAAAGGTGTATGTGAACGAGGCCAAACGGGCGGGGACCGCCATGAACCTGCCTTGCGTGAATCACAGTGCCCATCAGGCCACGATACGGGGCAACGATATCTACCTCGGCTTCGACTGCCTGCTCAACCTGGAAGATAAACTGGCCCGGCATATCCCCGCCGAGCGGCAGCGGAACGGCCAGTACACCAGCTTGGAGAATTTCGTGTTGCGTACCGGTGCAGGCTTGGAGCAGCTGGTGGTGCTGATCCGCGCGGGGGCACTGCGGTTCATCGGTACCGGTAAGAAAGCACTGCTTTGGGAGGCCCACCTGCTGTTGTCGGGCAACAATCGGATGGGGCGGCCCGCGGCACCCATGCTATTCGAACACAGGCGGGTGAAACCGGTGCTGCCCCGGCTGGAAACCTCCCCTGTGGAAGACCTATATGACGAGATGGAACTCATCGGCTTCCCCGTGTCGGGCACACCGTTCGACCTGGCCCGCAGCGACTACCGCGGCGACGTATTGGCCACCGAATTGCAAGCCCACGAAGGGCGTACCATCCGCATGGTAGGCGACTTCGTGGCGGAGAAGACGGTAAAGACCAAGCGGGGCGACTTCATGAAGTTCGGAACGTGGTTTGACGCCAAGGGCGATTTCTTCGATACCGTGCACTTCCCGCAAAGCCAGCAGCAATACCCCCTGCGTGGTGCGGGGCTGTACCTCATCGAGGGCCGGGTAGTGGTGGATTTCGGTTGCCCCGCGTTGGAAGTGACCCGCTGCGGCAAGATGCCATTGAAGATAGACCCTAGGAGTGAATGAGTTAATGATGACAAACGGCCGGTTAGCGACAGCGTACAAGCAACGGCGGGTATGCCCATACTGTTCCACCCCACGGGATGAAACGGGTGAACCTATCGGTGAGATCCGGCAATTGCCGGGCGGCGGCTTGGCGCTCTGCTTCGCATGCGGGAGCGTGGTTGCCCGCGAAGATGGACCGGAACGGCATTGCGCCTGTCCGCACTGTGCCGAACGGGAGTTCCGGCGGTGGCCGTATCGCGCCATGCATTAAGGCTTCGTTGGCTTTCGGGGTGGGGGAGCAGACATCAGGAAGAATGCCTTCAGTTGGCCGATGGGCGCCGGATGGTTTGGTTGGTCAATACGAGTAGCTGCGGGAGTGTTGAGGCGCCCTGGACCGTAAAGAGGCTCAATTCGGCCAGGTTATGCAGGTACGAACCTAATACGATGTCGGGGTCGCCATCTTCGTCGAAATCGGCGATTTCCATGGTAAGCCACTTGCCATGGATCGCATCGGGCAGTGCATGGGGAATGAAATCGAACGCGTCGGTCCACTCGAAATAGGTGAATCCGTTTTGGAGCTGGCCTTCGTCAGCATAGAATGAAATCGCGGCGATGTCGAGGTCGCCGTCACCATCAAAGTCGCGCGCCATTGCCTTTGACGCGCCGTAGAGGGGGAAAAACCAGCGTTCGGTAAAATGGTAGTTGCCATCGTTCAGGTAGATGCGAACGCCATGGTAGTTTTTATTGATCCGGGAATAGTCCCAATTGTCTCCGTTGGCCAGCAGGATATCCGGATAGCCGTCGCTATTGAAATCGACGAGCTCGAACCAGCTGGCCCCGAAAGCGGGATGGAACTGGAGGGCCGGTTCTTCGCGGAATTTGCCATTGCCCACGTTGTAAAAAACGGAAAGACGCTCCCAAGCTTGCCCCATCAGCACCATCAGGTCGGGTCGGCCGTCGGCATTGAAATCGCCCACTTCTACCTTCAAGGCGCCCGGCATCGCTGTCAATACCTGTTCCTTGTTGGCCGCAGCACCTTCATACCACGATAATTTGCCAGCGTGATGACCGAAGCCGCATACCACTAAATCTTCTTTCCCATCCATGTTGAGGTCTGCGCCGGCGAACTGTACCGGGCGCGGCAGGGCCGGGATGTTGACCAACGACGATGGCGGCGTGGTTCCGGCCGTATCCAGCGAGAGCAGGCGCCCCAGCCGTCTGTCGGAAGGGGCGAAGCTACCGATGGTGAGCAGCCTGGGTGGCGCATTTTTGGGGAAATCCATTGCCACGGGCGCACTTTCCAGTGTCCAGGCCGACTGGAACGCGAACTGGTTGCTCAGGATATATAACATGGGTTGCGCGTCACCCACGTACAGTTGGCGCGTGGCCGGGTCGTATCGGAGCATGCTGATCCGGGGTATCGGCTTTTCATCAAAAGACAGTTGCTTCACGTCAAAGAGCGGTGCGTTGGGCAGGATAGGTCGATGTGCCTTTTGGGGCAGGGGTATTGCAGGGGCCTCTTTTTGATAGTATGCTACAATTTCCTTCCATTGGTCCTCGGTCAGCATCGGTTGGTCGGGATAACTGTTCAGCGCCTGTAGGATCGGCCGTTCGTCCGCCGCAATGCTTTCGTAGGGGTCTTGTCCGTCCTTACGCAGGCCGAGCCGCAGTGCCATGTTCGGTAGCACCTTGTCCGTCCACGTGCGTTTGTCGAGGAGCGCAGGCTCGGGGAAGTGGTGGCAAAGCCCGCAATACCGGACAGCCAACTGGGCGCCAGCGTGCAGGGGATCGGATTTTCCCGGCGGCGTTGCCGCTGGTGCGGTCCGCGGGGGGGATACTGGCCGTAGGGCTAACAATGCGACCCCGGCGAACAGTCCGACGATGACCAACCCAGCTTTCATGGCTAGTGATTACGTAACAGCTAAGAAGCTATTAATCCAGCTCGCTTCAGCAGTGCCTCGGGCTCGGGCTTCCGGCCCCTGAATTGGACATACAGTTCCATGGGGTCTGCTGTGCCGCCGCTGCTGAGCAGCGTCTTGAACCTGGCGGCTGTATCGGTATTGAAGATCCCGGTTTCCTTGAAATAGGCAAAAGCATCGGCATCCAGCACCTCGGCCCATTTGTAAGAGTAATATCCGGCGGAGTACCCCCCCGCAAAAATATGCGAGAAAGCAGGGCTTTGCGCTGTGCCGGGCACATCGGGGTAAAGTTGCGTATCGCGTATGGTATTTTTTTCGAAGTGTTCGATGGAGGTGTCGGCATCCAACCTACCGGTATGGTAGGCCATGTCTAGGATGCCGAAGCTAAGCTGTCGCATGGTTTGATAGCCTTCCATGAAGTTGGCGGCGGCCACGATTTTGTCGATTTCCGCGTCGGGCAGTACCTCGCCTGTTTGGTGATGGCGGGCGAACGACCGCAGGAACTCTTTTTCGTAACAGTAATTTTCCATGAACTGCGACGGTAATTCCACGAAGTCCCAATACACGTTGGTGCCCGACAGGCTTTCGTAAACCGTGTCGGCGAGGATGCCGTGCAGGGCGTGGCCGAATTCGTGGAAGAGGGTGGTCACTTCGTTGAAGGTGAGGAGGGAGGGCGTTTCGCCCACCGGCCTGGAGAAGTTGCAGACGATCGAGATATGGGGCCGTATCTGATGGCCGTTTTCCGTCCATTGACCCCGATAGGCGGTCATCCAAGCACCGGCGCGTTTGCCTTCGCGCGGGTGCCAGTCGGTATAGAGCAACGCTTTGTGGTGGCCGTTTTCGAGCACGTCGTAGACGGTTACCTCCGGATGGTAGGTGGGGACGTCGGTGCGTACCGAGAAGGAAAGCCCATACAGTTTGCCGGCTGCGTCGAAGGCGGCACCCAGCACCTGCGCCAGCGGGAAATAGGGCTTGAGGGCCTCTTCCGAGAGGTTGAACTTCGCTTCGCGCAACTTTTCAGCATAGTAGGCATGGTCGTAGGGCATCATTTCGCTGATGCCATCCTTTGCCGCAAGCGCCTTCAGTTGCCCCACTTCCTGGATGGCGTGGGGCTTAGCCTTGACCAGCAGGTCGTTAAGGAAATCCAGTACGATAGCGGGCGATGAGGCCATCCGTTCCTGCAAGACGAAGTCGGCGTGCGTGCCGAAGCCGAGCAGGTTAGCGCGGCGGCGGCGCAGATCGACGATGTCGCGCACGATGCTTTCGTTGTTGTTGGCATTGGCTTTCAGGGCCCGCGTTGCAGAGGCCATGTAGAGTTCCTCGCGCAGTGCCCGGTTCGCGGCATATTTCATGAAGGGTACATAGCTGGGGAAATGCAGGGTGAACACCCAGCCCGCCAGCGCGCGTTTTTCCGCTTCGGCTTGGGCCGCTGCCCGGATGGAGAGGGGAAGGCCCTCCAGTTTTTGCTCATCTTGCACCTGCAGGTGGTAAGCATTGGTCTCTTGCAGCACATGTTGCGAAAATTTCATCGTCAGGGTGGCCAACTGCTTGTCGATATCACGGAGTTTTTCCTTGTCTTCGGCGGTGAGGAGCGCACCGTTGCGGGCGAAACCTTGGTAGGTTTTGTCGAGCAACCGCGCGGCTTCGGGCGTGAGGCTGGCCGGGTCGGTCTCGTCGTGTACTTGTTTCACCCGGCTGAAAAGCCCTTCGTTCAGCATGATGTCATTGCTGTACTCCGCTAGTATCGGTGAGAGCTCCTGCGCCAGTTGCTGGATGTCGTCGTTGGTTTCGGCGGCATCGAGGTTGAAGAAGGTGGCCGAGGCGATGTTCAATGTCTTGCCGGCATACTCCAGTGCCGCAATGGTATTGGCGAAGTTGGCTGGTTCCGGATTGTCGACGATGGCGTCGATCTCTTTCTTGGCATTGGTAATCAACTGCAGGATCGCGGGTTTGAAATGCGCGGCCTCGATATCTTCAAAAGGTATACTATCGAAAGGGGTGCCGAATGGCTTCAACAACGGATTGTCCATGTATTTGAAAATTTGGTGCTGCCCTATGCGACAGCGGTTAAGAACAGCCCAAAAATAGGAAAAATCCGACGAATGGCATTATCGAAATGCCGGATTGAGGAGGTTATTCAGGTTTTCCCAGAACAGTAATTGGAGCTTGCGGCGTTTTTCGAGCAGGATGATGTGTACGTCGTGGAAATCCATGACCCATACCTGTTGTTGCCTGTATCCTCCGATCACCTTGCCGAAGAACCGGTCGTTGGATAACTGCGCATACAATTCGTCCGTTATCGGTTTCACCTCGGTAAGGTGGTGGGCAATCAACGTATCGAGCGCATAAACGGAAAATGCGCCGTCGCCCCGCTGTTGCGGGTTTCCGTTGAGCATGTTTTCAATCAGGCCTGCCTGCATGTCTTCCACGTCGTCTTTAAACGGGTACACCAATGGTTTAAGGGCACGGGTGTCTTGTTGGCCAATTGCTTTTTGCAGCGCCACGAAGAAGGTCTTGACCATCGGTTCGGGCTGTTGTGCCGTTGACCATAGCGGGATGACGGCAAGGGCGATGATAAATAATTTGTTCATAATGGATTAAAATGCGTCGTTTACCCCTACCTCGTCCCACGCCACCCACACCGTTTTCCTGTCTTGCGATGCGTAGGCGGGGATAGCCATTCCGATTTTGATGCTCGACATGTAAATGGGGTCGATCAGCTTTTTCTCCCGGTGGTTGAATGATTGCCCGGAATCGGGCTTGACCGTAAATGAAAAGGCATACTGGTGGATGTTGTTGACAACCGTGCCGGTTCGCTCGATGGCGGTGAGCGTGGCGCTGCATTCGATACCATCTGCTTTCAACGCTGCTTTCTCCTTATCGGAAACGCCCCCGGTGCCACCGAAAGTGGCGAATAGTTGCCAACCGATAAAAGCCAACGCAACGACGATGATAATCAAGAAACGACCCTTTTTAGGATTTTTCATGTCTGGTGTTTATATTGGTTTAGGCAAATATAGCGATTTAGGGGTAGCGTACGATTGTAAAAATACGACAAAAATGAACCTTGCCTCCGCTTTATTTACTCCGCCGGGGGGCGCCTCTCACCGCTGTGGCTTGGAGCGGATCGTCGGGCCAGGCGTGCTTGGGATAGCGCCGTTTGAGCTCCTTGCGCACCTCGAAATAGGCGGCTTGCCAGAAACTGCGGAGGTCGGCCGTTACCTGCACGGGTTTGAACCCCGGTGAAAGGAGGTGCATCACGACCGCTGTTTGGCCATCGTTTATACAAGGCGTATCGAGCATGCCGAACACTTCCTGGAGGCGCACGGCCAGTATCGGCGGCTCGCCGATAGCTGAATACCGGAGTTTGACAGTCGACCCGCTGGGCACTTCAAGTGCCGTTGGCGCGAGCCGTTGCAGGGTCGCTTGCTGCTCAAAAGATAAACTGTGGGTAAGTATGCTATGTATGTCGAGTTTCTGCAGGGCTTCTACTTTCCGGATGCCCGACAGGTAGGGGGCGAGCCAGTTTTCTGGCTGCTGCAGGAGTGTGGCGGTGGCTACGTCGGGCCAGCCATGGTCGGGGTGCCAGTGCCGCAGGCTACTGACGCGATTTTGCCATTGGACCACGGCATCGGGGAAGGCGAGCAGCTGGGATCCTTCGGTACGGATGGCCTCGTATAATACGGGCATAACGGTGCCGTCGCTGGGTTGGGGGAGCGGTGTCGACTGGATCGTGAGGTGGCCGACGCGCTTGTCTTTCGTGGCTACGATGCCTCCTTTTTTGGTGTCCCAGATGATGCGTTCAGTCTCGTCAGCCCGCTGGACCAGGTCTGCCGGATCGATCGCCGACGCGAGGAATACCTTGCCCAACCCATCGCGGGCATCGAGCGAGGCGATGGCGAGCCAGGCCTCGTGGGCGAGGTCGTCGCCCTGCAGGACCACGGCCCGCTTGCCGTTGGCGAGCTGGAAAGTACCGTGGCCGTCGTTCCGTGCCTTGGCAATGCGTTCGGGATAGGCGTGTGCGATAAGCATGCCGGTGGTGTGGGCATCAACGGGGCCATTATCGGCCGCAGTGCCCAATAACTTTCGATAGGAACGGGCAATCTTTTCCAGGTTATCGAAGCGTTTGCCCTGTTTGCCGTGGGCCCGGTGGCGGCGTAGTGCTTCGATACGGAGGTTGATGTCGACACCGGCGTCGCGCCCGAGTGGGTCGCGCTCTTCCAGCAGCGCGGCGATATCGGTGGCCAGGCCGGGTTGGTCGACGGTTTTGCTTGCCAACAGCATGTGGGCCATCCGCGGGTGGCAGGGCAGGGCGTGTATGGCATGGCCGTGGGCCGTGATTTTTCCGTTTTTCAGTGCGCCTAGCGCATGCAACAGATCGCCGGCCTGCGCTACGCTGCTGGCTGGTGGCGGCGTGAGCCAGTCGAGCTGTGCCGCATCCTGCAACCCCCATTTGGCTGTATCGAGCACGAGCGGGGTGAGATCGGCCTGCAGGATTTCGGGGGTGCGGTAGGCGTCCATGCGCTGTTCAGTGGCACGCGACCACATGCGGTAGCAAGCGCCGGGCCCAAGGCGTCCGGCGCGCCCCGCTCGTTGGTCGGCCGCATCCCGGGCGATACGCTCGGTACGGAGACGGGAGAGCCCCGACGGCGGGTCGTATACCATTGTACGCGTATAGCCGCAATCGACCACCACACCGATACCTTCGATGGTCAGGCTGGTCTCGGCGATGGAGGTGGCCAGTACGATTTTACGTTGGCCATCGCGATGGGGTTGGATAGCTGCATGCTGTGCCGCTAAGGGCAGTTGCCCATATAACGGGTGGACGGCCGCACCCATCGGATGGGCAAGCAGCAATTGCTCGCAAGCCCGTATCTCTGCTTCGCCCGGAAGGAAGGCCAGGATGTCGCCTGGCTGTTCGCGCCACGCACGGATGATGGTACGCGTACATTGGCCGGCTAGGTCGTCGAGACGTAGGTCTTCCGTATGGATGATGGAGACCGGGTACATGCGCCCCCGGCTCTCGACCACTGGCGCGTTGAGCAGGTCGGCAAGGGCGCCGGTATCTAATGTGGCCGACATGATGAGCATGCGCAGGTCGGGCCGAAGCACCTGCTGGCTCTCTCGGCACAATGCCATGGACAGGTCGGTGTGCAACCGCCGTTCGTGGAACTCATCGAAGATAACCGCCCCTACATCTTCTAGCGCATTATCCTGATGCAGCATGCGGGTGAGGATGCCTTCGGTGACCACCTCGATGCGCGTGCGCGATGACGTTTGGTTTTCGAAACGGACCCGGTAACCCACGGTTTCGCCGGCTTGTTCGCCAAGGAGTGCCGCCATTCGCCGGGCGATGCTGCTGGCTGCCAAGCGGCGCGGTTCAAGCATGATGATCTTACGGTGCTGCAACCACGGCTCATCCAGAAGGGCGAGCGGGACGATGGTGCTTTTCCCCGCCCCCGGGGGCGAGCCTACGATGACGCTGGTATGCGCAACGAGCTGCTCCCGCAGGTGCGGCACGATTTCCATGATGGGAAGTGCGATATGTGAAAAGTCTACCGGCATTGCCATGAATCCGACAAAGATAAAAAATGCGGCCCGCCCAAGTGGCCATCGGATTGCAAACGAAGAACCTGTTTAAAACAATGATGATAAAATACAGTCAGTATGGGCTAAAAAAGAGGTGTATTTGCCCTCAAATGTAAGCTGAACACTTATTTAGGTCGGCCTTAATGATAAAATACAGTCAGTATTGGTTAACGAAGAGGTGTGATGCGGGGCGAATACCACCGACCTTCGTATAACGAAGTAGCGTGCTGACCGATAGTTTCTATTCGTTACTCCTGCCGCAAGGTGCCGTTTTATGGCCGGGAGCATGACCGGAAAGTGTCTGGCCAAGCCCGATAAATAGGATTACCAATTATGATAAGTTTTATGAACCCGACATGATTAAAATAATCATTAAGCACATAGGGCAATGATTATTTTAATTATCAAAGGCTCCATCTGACAAATAGAAAACAAAAAATAAACAGATGAAAAAAGCGATGAACAAAATGATGCTGGCCTGCGTACTGCTGGGCTGGGCTGTTCACTCTTATGCTGCTATGCCGCCACTCTCCCTATGGCAGCCCAAGCTGGTAAGGGGAACCGTAACGGAAGAAGGTACCAACGAACCGTTGGTAGGGGCAAGTATTTATGTCAAAGGGACAACGGTTGGTACCGTAACCGATGCTGCGGGTGCCTACGAGATTGGCGTGGCCGATGAAGATGCCGTGCTTGTTTTTTCCTATACGGGCAAGGAAACCGAAGAGCGCCCCGTGAAAGGGGTGTCGGTCGTCAACGTGGCCATGGGGGAAGATGAGACCATGCTGCAGGAAGTGTATATCGGGTACATGACCCAGCGGAAAGCCGATGTAACCGGTTCGATTGCGATGGCCACGGCAGATGATATTGCCAAAAACCCGTCGGCAAATGCCATGAAGTCCCTCCAAGGGAAACTGGCCGGGGTACACATCACTTCCAATGGGGGTAATCCCGCGGAGGGTGTTACCGTCCAGGTGCGGGGGCTTTCTTCGTTATCGGGTGGGGTGAAGCCTTTGATTGTATTGGATGGGATGCCGACGGAAAACCTGAACCTCCGCGATATCAACTCCGCTGATATCGAATCGATACAGGTACTGAAAGACGCGGCATCGGCCAGTATCTATGGCGCAAGGGCGTCAGGTGGTGTCATCCTGATCCAAACGAAGAAGGGCAAGATCGGCGAGACCAAGGTAACGTACAACGGCAGCGTGGCCATGAGCAATGTGATTAACCGGCCTACGCTGATGAATGCTGAGCAGTACGGCGTCGCTACATTCCGTGCGTATGCCTACGACGAGCAGGTATATGGGGTGCCGATGGCGTTGCCGGCCACCTACGATTTTACGTGGCACCGCGATGCCGACGGAAGGCCGGTGCTGGAATCGGTGAAGCCTGCGGAATGGCTGAATGCCGAACAGACTGTTCGCGGTTCCGATACGGATTGGCTTGGCGAGATACTTCGCCCAGCGGTGATGACCAACCATCAGGTGGCCGTGTCGAGCGGTACGGAGCGGTCGAGAAGTTTGTTCTCCCTGGGCTACTACGACAACGAGGGAACACAAATACACACCTTCTTCAGGCAATATTCCATACGTGCAAATAATGAGTATAGCCTCATCAACAACCGGTTGAGGATCGGAGAGAACCTCGCGGTCTCTTATTTGCAATTCCGCGATGCCAATGAATTGCGTTGGGCATTGATTAACCCGCCAGCCGCCCCTGTTTACGACATCAATGGTGGATGGGCAGGTACCCCTGGATTTGATGATTTTACGAACCCGGTGCGTGTCTTGACAGACAATCAAGATAATATTGCCAACTATGTGAAAGTCATCGGGAATGTGTTTGCCGACTTGGACATCTGGAACGGGATTTCCGCGCGGACGCAATTCGGCGTGGACTACGGAAATTACTATAGCCGCAACTTGGAGAAAGAATGGTCGGAAACCGGTGGACGGAACAGTGATGGCGAGAATTATGTCCGGAGCGACCAATCCCACCCCTTGAGTTACGTGTGGACCAACACATTGTCATACAACATGAGCCATGATAAACATAGCCTCGACGCCGTGGCGGGTGTTGAATACACACGGTTTGTCCAGGAGGGCTTTTGGGCCCGGAGGGAAGGAGTATACCTGGAAGACCGCGATTTTGCCCACCTCGGTGTTACTACCGGCTCGAAATATTCGCTGGGCAGTTCGGCGGATGAGTACGTATATTTCTCGTTGTTTGCCAAAGCAAATTATGTGTACGACCAGAAGTACTTGTTTTCTGCCACCGTGCGCCGTGACGGCTCCTCGCTTTTCGGTGCGGAAAATAGATACGCGATATTCCCCGCGTTTTCGGCCGGATGGCGGATCAGCAACGAACCATTCATGCAGGGCCATGAGGTCATATCCGACCTGAAGCTCCGTGCAGGGTGGGGTGCAAATGGCAGTGTGCAGGGATTGCCCCGGGGTTATACATCCACACCGTTTACCACCGATTACTTCGGTACCTCGTATCCCATCGAAGGTAATGAAACGGGGGACCTGTATTCGGGCTATCGCCGTACGTGGTTGGGAAACCCTGCACTGAAATGGGAAACGACCACCCAAACGGATGTTGCGGTTGATTTCGGTCTCTTTGATAACCGGCTGACAGGATCATTGGGATATTATTTCAAAAAAACAAGGGATATCTTGGTGCAAACGCCTTATATCGCTGCCATGGGTGAGGGCGGTGAGCCTTGGATCAATGGCGCCGAGATGAACAACCAAGGGGTTGAGTTCGAGATCGGTTACCGCAACGATCCACAGCGCGAATTCCGGTATGCCATCTCGGCCAATTTGGGCACCTATAAAACCGAGATCGTAAGCTTGCCCGAAAACGTGATTAATAAGTATCCCGGTGATGGCGTATATGATCTTGTATTGGGCCGGACACCCCATATCTTGTATGGTTTGGTGGCCGACGGTATTTTCAAGACGCAGGCAGAGGTTGATGCCCATGCCGAACAACCGGGGAAAGCGGTGGGACGTATCCGGTATAAGGATTTGGACGGTAACGGCGTTATACAGGATTTTGACCGGACATATATCGGAATAACCGACCCCGACTTCTTTGGAGGTGTGACCTTCGACCTCGGCTACCGCAATTTCGATTTGAACGTGTTTTTCCAAGGGGTCTTCGGGAATCAGGTGGATAATGCCTGGAAGCGCGAATCTGACCTCTGGAACATTACCGTGCCATCACATAAGAACCACGAAGCGCGTATTTTGGACGGCTGGTCGTTCGATAACCCGGATTCCGATATCCCTGCCATTTCCAACTCGACCCAAAATGCGGAAAATCGCTTTTCGAGCTACTACGTGGAAAACGGCTCTTACCTGAAGCTGCGGAACATCGAGTTGGGGTATACGCTTCCCGCAGCGGCTTCGAGCAAGCTGATGATGCAGCACCTGCGGCTATACGCATCGGCACGCAACGTGTTTACGTTGAAGAAGAGCTGGGGTGCCGACCGGTTTACCAGCATTGACCCGGAGATGCCCGGCTATGGTTACCTCACACCCTTCTTTTTAACTTTTGGTCTTAACGTTACGTTTTAAGTTTATGATTATGAAAGCGTTTAAATTCATCATATTTTCCGCGGCATGCGCAGTCGTTGCCGCGGGTTGTGCCGACTCGCTGAATGTGGCACCGAAACAAGTATTGGACGAATCGCTGCTGACGAAGCCGAGTGATATGGAAGGTTTTGTAACGGCAGCGTACGCGCGGATGACCGATATACCTTCTTGGGACTCGCCCTTTGCGCCGTGGTGGACGGGCTCGCTGCGCTCGGACGATTCCTATAAAGGTGGCGGCGGCACATGGGATGGCGATGGCTGGCACAACATGGAGATTTTCGTCACCTTGCAACCGAACGGTTGGCCCCTGGATTACCCGTGGTATGTGTCTTACCAAGTCATCCAGCGGTGCAATACCGCTATCCAGCGGTTGAATACCGTAACGGAGGAGGAATTTCCGAACAAAAATTCCCGTCTTGGAGAAGTAACCTTTATCCGGGCCTTTACCCACTTCCGGTTGAAGCAATTCTTCAAATACATCCCTTACATCGACGAAAATGTCATAGGCACTTCTGCCGAGTTTGAGGCAGTACCCAACCGCGACCTGACGCAGCCCAATGACCAGTACCTGTGGGAACGGATACTGGCCGACTTCAAGTTGGCGGAAAACCTGCTGCCGCCGGTGCAGCCCGAAAAAGGACGGATAGACAAAAATGCCGCCACCGCAATGGTAGCACGCACCTTGATGTTTATGGCATATGAACAGGACGACCGGCATGCGGTGGTGAACGTGAACAAGGAGCGCTTGGCCGAAGCGTTGACGTACCTCGATAAGCTGACCGATCAGGAAGGCGCGAAGGTGGGACTACAGCCCGACTTTGCGGAGAACTTCGACATCGCCTTCGATAACAACACCAAAGAATCGATTTGGGAGATACAATACTCCATTGACGATGGGAGCTCGACAGGAGGTAAGATAAACCGGAGCGAAGGCCTGAACCATCCCTTCAACTGGGGTGGATACCAATGCTGCGGATTCCACCAGATTAGCTACAACATGGCCAATGCCTTTAAAACCGGTCCCGACGGATTACCCATGTTTGATACCTACAACACGGGTAGCTATGCCGACGGCGATGCGGTGTTTTTCGGTGGAAATACCTTCGACCCACGGTTCAGCCATACGGCGGCGGCACCGGGGCACCCGTGGAAATACAATCCCAACATGCTGTTCGAAAAGGCCGGCATCCGTAATCCCGCCGATTACGGTTATTTGAAATCCATCAAGGAATTGGTGCCTCCAGATTGCGATTGCCTGCTATACGATGGCTGGCAATTCAACTCCATGAATAAACGGATGATACGGTATGACGAGGTTCTCCTATGGAAAGCGGAGGTGCTGATCCAACTCGACCGGTGGAACGAGTCGCTTCCCCTAATCAATAAAATACGTACGCGGGCGGCCAACAGTACGGATCGCCTGGTGAAGGCCGATGGGTCGCCCGTGCTGGACTACCATATCGAAACCTACCAACCGGGTGTGAATTGTGACTGGACCAAGGAATTTGCATGGAAAGCCATGCAGTGGGAAAACCGGCTGGAGATGGCTGCCGAAGGGCGCCGTTTTTTTGACCTGCAACGTTGGGGTATCCTAGAGGAAACGATGAATGCCTACTTCAAGGTGGAGAAAACCCGGTTCTCCTGGATGGATGTGGCGCGGTTCACGGCAGGGCGCGATGAATATTTCCCCATACCGCAACCACAGATCAACTGGGCAAAAGGCAATTATACACAGAATCCGGGCTATTAAAAACACAGCGTAACTTAATTTCTAATGAAACGTTCATTAATTCTTGCAATATGTGCAGCGCTCACCGCCTTCGTGGCCGGTGGCTGCTACGATAGGGGCATCGTGGATGCCAAAGATTTGGGCTACACGTTGCCAAAAGTGGAAAACCTGGCGTATACCACCGAAGGGAATACCGTTACATTGACCTGGGGTATTCCGGATGGGATTTCTCCGGCATTCCGAAGGCCATTGGAGGTGAGTATCCAAAAGGTGGAAAATGACATCTACCGCGAAATCATCATCGTTGGCGTGGAGGGGACTTCCCGCGATATCGAAATCGATCCGGCCAATACGTACCGGTTTATCGTGAAGTTGGCCGGATACCTCACCGATGAAGCGCGCGAAACGGGCAAGCCCGATCGGGTCTATTCGGCGGGCGAGGTCATTGCCATCCAATAAGATAAGTGCTGGGCGATGAGACGGAGCAACCTGCGCTTCTGCGCGCTGGGTATGGTCATTGCTGGCAGCGCGAGCCTCTCGGCGGCATGTGGTCGTGACGGCGGGGTGCCGACGTTTGTGCCCAAAGATGAGATCACCGCCTCGGCAGATACCCTCGTGCCCGATAAGGTAACGAAAAACGTATCGGCAACGCTGTATTTCGACGATCTCGAAGCCATCGCGTACGTGCAGGTACGGAAAAGCGGTGGAGACCAGTTTTCCAGGCAGATAGGCCGGTCGGAGCTTGTCGATGGCTATGCGTTTACCTACGCCATCCAAGCCAGCGACCCAGCGTCTTTTCGCCTGGTGCTTACCGCCCACTATAACGACGGTAACGTATCGAACGAGCTGTCGCTGCAGGTCGACAACCGCTGGGGCTTTTTCATCCGCCGTGTCACCCGCGTGGCGCGGGTAACCGGGAGGCCGATGGCGGAAGAGACATTTGCCCATCCGAACAACACCGCTACCACGTGGAATGTGGGCGGTACGGATCTCGGCGTGGTGTGGGAAATGGAGCCGGGTACCTACGGCCTTTTCTTCGGCGATACCTATGGGCACGACTTTGTGCCCAACCCGGCCAGCCCGGGCCCCAACGGCAGCAGCTGGCGAAGCAATGTGCTGGCATTCTCGACCGACAGCCATTTGGAGGATGGCTTGGCATTCAGTGCGATGGCCACAGGCGATGGCGGAAACGCCCGCGAAATTATCTATAGCGCCAAAGAGGTATCGGGCAACGGCGATTGGACATCGATTCCTACGGCGGCTATCCGTGCCAATGGGGCGGATTACGTACATTATTTCAACATACGGTCGTGGACGGGATGGGTTACCAATTACTCGGGGCTTTACAAATCGACCGACAATGGCCAGACATGGGCGAAGTGCGACGATGTGGCATTCTCGGCCAATAGTCCGTTCGGTCAGGTGGGGTATTTCAAGAAAGGGGGCTATGTGTATATGGTCGGTACGCAAACCGGCCGGGACAGCCCCGCACGCCTGGCTCGGTTTTCGGAGGCCGATATCGAGAATTTGCCGAACTACGAATACTGGGATGGCACGGCTGCCCGGTGGGTGCAGGGCGACGAAAGCCGGGCCACGGTGATCATAGACGATAAGGTGGGCGAACTCTCATTCATTTACAACGAAACCTTGGGGAAGTGGATCATCGCTTATTTCAATGCCGAACGATACCAGTTGACCTTACGCACGGCCGACGACATTACCGGCCCATGGAGCGCCCCCTATGAGTTGGCTTCCGGAAACGACTATGCCCAGTTGTACGGCTCTTACATCCACCCGCTATCGGTCATGGGCAACGACATCTATTTCCTGATGTCGATGTGGCTTCCCTACAATGTATTCCTGATGAAGGCCGAACTGGCAGATATGGGTGAATTTCAATGAAAAGCCCGGCTTGGTGGGCCGGGCTGCCGTGGGAAATACAGGGCTCGAACCTGTGACCCCTACCTTGTCGAGGTAGTGCTCTGAACCAACTGAGCTAATTTCCCAATACGTGCTGCAAAAATAGGTTTTTTTGTGGATGTTGCAAATCATTTTTATCCGTTCGCTTGCCCGGTAGCTCAACTATTTTCGTAGATTTGTGGAATACTCAACACACAGATAGACATTGACATCATCACCCACCCATATAGCAAACGAGCGTCAGTTGGACGTTTTTATACGACGGTTCGAGCGGGCACTTCGTGAGGCTTTTTACGAACAGGCGGACATCAACCAACTTAGCCTACAGCGTGGCCTTCCGGCGGCCGTTTGGACCCGTATCATGGACGAGGTGCCGCTATCGGTGGCGATACCAAGGGAATATGGGGGTAGGGGAAGTATCGTTAAGGAGTGCTTAGCCCTGCTTTCGGCGGCTTCCTACGAGTCGCTGCCGCTCTCGCTCACATTCGGCATCAATATCGCGCTGTTTCTGGAGCCGGTTTCCAAATACGCCAATGAGCAGGTGAAAGCACCGATATTCGACCGGTTCCTGACACAGCAGTGCATGGGCGGTTTGATGATTACCGAGCCTGACTATGGAAGCGATGCCCTTAATATGCGCACGTCGTACCATACGGTGGGTGAAGATTACCACATTACGGGGACCAAGCATTGGCAGGGCCTTACCGGGCAGGCTGATTTTTGGCTGGTGACGGCGCGCGGCCAGCTTCCGAACGGTGAATTGGCGCGGGATATTGATTTTTTTATCACGGATAATGCTGTCCCGGCCCAAAAGATCAAGGTGGAGCGGCTATATAACAACCTAGGGCTTTACATGATTCCCTACGGCTTGAATACCATCGATATCCGGGTACCGGCCCAGCAGCGCCTGAATGCCGAAAGCACGGGCATCAAGATGATGCTCGACATCCTGCACCGCAGTAGGATGCAGTTTCCGGGTATGGGGATGGGTTTCATCAAGCGGATGCTTGACGAGGCAATCAGCCACTGCAGCCAGCGCATGGTGGGCAGCAGCAACCTCCTTGCACTGGATTCCGTACAGTTCCAGTTATCCCGTATCCAAGCGGCATATACCATCTCTTCGGCCATGTGCCACCGTAGCAGCCACATCAGCGGCATAGCCCATAATTTGGCCATGGAAGGCATCGAGGCAAACGCAATGAA
Source organism: Parapedobacter sp. (assembly GCF_053550995.1). Classification (NCBI taxonomy): domain Bacteria; kingdom Pseudomonadati; phylum Bacteroidota; class Sphingobacteriia; order Sphingobacteriales; family Sphingobacteriaceae; genus Parapedobacter; species Parapedobacter sp. Next base: position 17,587 of record NZ_JBMQOC010000065.1, on the reverse strand, counting down.
GGCGTTGGTGACCGACTTGATGCAAGAATCTGCACAGCTCTGCCTCCAGGTATCGGGTGCCAATGGTTACAAAATCAGCCACATAGCCGGACGCGGTATTGTCGATAGCCGGCCTTTCCAGATTTTCGAGGGTTCCAACGAGATGCTGTATACACAGATTGCCGAAATGATATTGAAGAAGATGCGGAAGGGTAAGGAGCCGAACCTCGCTTCGTTTTTAAGCACCTATGACCTTACCCGAGAGGCTTCGGCACAGGTGAAAGATACCCTGGACTTTGCGCCCGGGGAAGGGCTTATGCAGCGGAAATTGGTCGACTTGGGGAAAATAATCAGCCGGGTTATCGCAGCGGGCTACGTATTGGACCTCGCTAACGAAGGGTTCCGTAGCGATTTGGTAAACGGTAGTATCGAACACCTCCGCAGGGATATCGCACACCTCGTGTCTAACTTATATTTGGATAACCGTGTGAAGGTTATCGACGACTATGTAACGGGAAGCGACTGGCTTTCGTTTACCTGAGCCAGCCGCTCTTATTTCTTTATACCGCCGCGCGATAGCGTTGTTGCGGTCGCCTACGCTTGTTGTTGTTCCGTTTTTTGTTCGGATTTGCGGATGTCTGCGCCTGCTTTGGTTTCTCCGCATAGGCAGCGAGGTTTTCGGGCACGTAGGGGTGGTCGGTTACCATCGGTAGTTCCTGTTTGATCAGCTTGCAGATCTCCCACAGGTATTCGCGCTCATCGATATCGCAGAAGGAGAGGGCCGTGCCCAACTCACCTGCCCGGCCGGTACGGCCGATGCGATGCACATAGGTTTCCGGTTCGTTTGGCAGGTCGTAATTGATCACCAGCTGTAACCGGTCGATATCGATGCCGCGGGCGGCGATGTCGGTGGCGACCAATACCGTGATGGTACCCGCTTTGAATGCTTTCAGTGCCTTTTGGCGGGCCTGCTGCGACTTGTTGCCGTGGATGGCGTCGCCGGTGATGCCAACCTTCCGAAGCTTGCGGACGATCTTGTCGGCCCCGTGTTTCGTGCGGGAAAACACCAACACGTTGCCACCTTGTTCCTCGCGCACGAGGTGGGCGAGGAGGTCGATTTTATCGGGCTTGGCCACCGGATAAATGGCCTGCTTAATGGTGTCTACCGTGGAGGAGACAGGCGCAACGGCAATCTGCCTCGGATTCCGGAGGATGTCGCTGGCCAATTTTTCGATTTCTTTGGGCATGGTTGCCGAAAATAACAACGTTTGGCGATCGGTTGGGATCATCGCGATGACGCGCTGGATGTCTTTGATGAAGCCCATATCGAGCATGCGGTCGGCCTCGTCCAATACGAGGAACCGGACGCTTTGCAGCGATAGTACCCGCTGGTTGATCAGGTCAAGCAGCCTTCCGGGCGTAGCCACCAGTATTTCCGGACGCCGGCGCAACTCCTTGATTTGGTTGACCGCTGAGACGCCCCCGAAAACCACCGTATGCCGCAAATGGGTCTTACTCACATATACGGCAATGTTTTCGCCGATCTGTATGGCAAGCTCCCGCGTAGGGGCAAGGATCAATGCTTTGGGACCACGATAAACGCCGTCGTTTTTCTTCGCGAGCAACTGCTCGATGATGGGCAGTGAAAAGGCGGCCGTTTTGCCGGTGCCTGTTTGTGCACACGCCAATACATCGTGGTGCTGTAAGATGGTAGGTATGGCTTGTTCTTGTATAGGGGTGGGGGTTTCATAACCCGCGGATTCCAGCGCCTCCATAATGGGCTTGGAAAGATTCAATGATGTAAATAGCAAAATATTAATATTAAAGATGTTGAATACATAACAACATCGCTACCCGATCTCATACGGATATTTTGAGCGGATGGCTGCAAAGGTAGGCATAATTATCGGGAAAGGTGTTTGGCGGAAAGCAATCACCCCGGGGCGGCGTCGTACGCCCGCCACCCAGGGAATGATTGCAGGGTTGAATCGACCGATTTCGGATGCTACAGATCGTCGTCGGTTTCATCGGGTGCCGGATTTTCCTGCATGTTTGTCTTGTTAACCGGTAGTTCTTCTGAGCCATGCAGTTCTGAGCCATGCAGTTGCTCCTTTTCGAGGTATTTCTGTAAGACAAAATCTTCTACATGGTGTTTAAAGATATATTCTTTGGCTTTCGTCACATAGATAAGAAAAATAGCTTCCGCTAGCTTTTCGAGATAACGGAATATCTTGGATTGGTCGTCGGCATAATGGGCTAAGTGAGACAGTGAATCCTCTTCAAACAATGTCTCCAGAATGGTATCCATCGTCTTATGCCATTTTCTTAACGACTTGAACTTGAAGAATTTTCTGATGAAGATGCCGATGTTTTTCACCTCGGTCAGTTTAAGCTGATCGAAGTTTAGGTACGACCCATTATATAATGTTTCATCGTATATCCAGCCGCGATTGTGGTCAGTACGCAGCTCGTAATATGCTGTTTCTGAATGGAGCGTCCATTCGGTCTCCCGATGGGCCAATACGTAAAGGAGTTCAATCTGCTTGACCAGGTATTTCCAAAAGAATAGGAGGTTGCTATATTTTCTGGGTTTGGTGCCTTGTGGCGATGTGCTCGATACCCGAATTATTTTTTGAATCTCGTCCCGATACCCGGCTAGCGAGATGACTGAACGGCAAAAATCCGCTGTCGCATACAATGGATCTTTGAATTCTTGTTTCGTTAAATAACGGAAGTGCTTGTGATTTAATTTTTTGGTTTTCATGTTGATTTAATGTTTAGGGTTATGTAAATAATGCTAGATGCGATTTTCTTCCATAGCTCGGTTTTATGGGTTTAGAAATAAATTCATTGCCAACAAAGATAGTATCTTATGATATATCATGCAAATATTTTTAGTTTTTTTTCGGAACGTAGTGAAATCCCGGAAATCTATGCGGGATACACAGCAACCACATTAAAAAAAATGAACGATTAATCGCCCTTGCGAGCAAACGTGCTGGCCAAAGGGAGCGAAGCAATCTGACAATAAGTTTTAAATGCGGTTGCCCTGTGATAATCTCGTTTTAGGATACGACAAATTATCCTTACATTTGGAAAAATGTCGCATATGGCAACAAGCAATAAGAAAGAAACCAAGGTTTACTGGGAAACGGCAACGTTATTAGGCGGCAAGGATGTCCTTGGTACCACCGTAAAGACGGAGTTTGATCTTATCGAACTGAGTAACGAAGGGTTGAAGCGCGAATCGCTCGATGCGTTGATTTCGTTTCTAGGTGTCGCAAAGAAATATTTCGTGGAAGAGGTACTCGATCTATCCGTGAAGACGATTGAGCGCAAGCGGCCCGACGATAAGCTGGGCAGGCATACCTCTTCGCATATCATTGAGATTGCCAAAGTGGTGGAGCATGCGGTGGCTGTTTTTGAAGATGAAGACAAGGTGCGCGATTGGTTAACCACGCCCAACCGCTCGATGAACGGCATGCGGCCACTGGAATTATTTCATTTGCCTACAGGCTTGGCGCTGGTCGACTCCATATTGGGCCGTATGGAAGAAGGGGTTTATTCCTGATGCAGCTATACCGCATTGCCAAGACCAAGCAGCGGACCACCGACCTATCCGGCATGGGGGCCTACAAATTTGGAGGACGCTGGAACAATCCGGGCACCTATATGCTCTACACCAGCGAGAACAGCTCGTTGGCTTACTTGGAAAACCTGGTGCATTTCGATGCGGCTATTGTCCCACCGAAGTTGTTTATCATGGAAGTCAGCATCACGGAGAGGCCGGAATTGATTTATACGTTGCCCGATTCGGCCTATCCCAAGCAATGGATGAAACTGGGTCGGCTGGAAAATAAGCGGCTTGGCGACCGTTTGATGCGGGATGCCGATTACCTGGGCATCCGGGTGCGATCGGCCGTCAATCCCAAAGAATTCAATTGCCTATTGAACCCGTTATACCCGGGCTACCACGAGTTGGTGCAAGTAACGTCTGTAGAGCAGCTACCTGTAGACGGGCGCCTCATCCACATCAAGACGGCGAAGTGACCGGCTTGGTGTCTATCTGCCGACCGCGGAACACCAATAGGAAAAGGATGGCCAAAGCCAGGGCGTAGCCAGCAAAGGTAAACCAGATACTCGGCCAGTCACGGATGCCGTCGGCGCTGGTGAAATGGTCGACCACCCACCCGCTTCCATAGCCGCCGATAATGGCACCGAAACCATTGGTCATGATAATGAATAAACCCTGGGCACTGGAGCGGATTTTCGGCTCGGCTACTTTCTCCACATACAACGAACCCGAGATATTGAAGAAGTCGAATGCCATGCCGTAGATGACCATGGAAAGCACCAGCAGGTACAGCTTGTCGGCCGGATTCCCCAGTCCGAACAACCCAAACCGGAAAACCCAGGCGACGATGCTAAACAAGATCACCTTGCGGATGCCGAAGCGGGTGAGGAAAAAGGGGATCAATAGGATGAAGAATGTCTCGGAAAGCTGCGAGATGGAAAGCAACAGGTTGGGGTGCTGCACGCCAAAGGAATCGGGGTATATGGTTTTGAAATCATTTAGGAACGGCCCACCAAACGCATTGGTGATCTGTAGCGCGGCACCGAGCAGGAGTGAAAAGACGAAGAATAGCGCCGTATTTCTCTTTTTCAACAACACAAATGCATCCAATCCCAATGAAGACATCAGCGTTTTTCTACGGGTTTCATCGAGGAAAGGCGGAGATGGTGGAACAGTAAGGGCATAGCCAGCCAGAAACAGGCCAGCCCCGGCCGATACGTATAGCTGGTTGGTGCTTTGGGTCCAACCTAGCAGGTCGACGGCCCACATGGCCACGATGAAGCCCACCGTACCCCAGACACGGATAGGGGGGAAGTTCTTCACTACGTCGAGCTGCCGCCGCGAAAGCACATTGTAGCATACCGAATTGGACAACCCCAGGCTCGGCATGTAAAATAGCGAGTTGAGCAGCATCAAACTGTAAAATGTGCTGAAGTCCGTCACGTTCGCCGCCGCGATCAGCGCACAGGCACCGATGAGGTGCGCGGCCGCATATACTCGCTCCGCATTCACCCAGCGATCGGCCACGATACCCAGCAGGCCGGGCATGAAAACCGAGGCGATGCCCATGGTGGAATAAACCGATCCGATCTGCAAGCCCGAAAAGCCGAGCTGCCCGCCCATATAGCTGCCAAGCGATATGAGCCATGAACCCCACACAAAAAATTGGAGGAAATTCATCACAATCAGTCGCGTCTTTATCGCCATGGCGGTTTAGCTGGGGTTGGTAATCCGTGAAAAATGACTGGAGGACTGCGGGTTCATTCAGGAAGATTTTCTGCGCGTGATCTCATCCCTGATGCGGGCGGCTTTCTCATAAAGCTCATCGGCCAGCGCCTTCGCCAGCGTGTCCTGGAGCTGGTCATCGCTCATGGAAGCGAAAGACGATTTGACATCGCTGGCGACCATGGTCTCGGGGGTATCGGTACCCGATGGTTCGATGTTCTCCAGAAAAACGAAATCATTGCCCTCGATGACGATACCCGCAGAGGCTAAGATAAACTCATAGGTATATACCGGGGCCTTGAAACGTACGGCCAATGCGATGGCGTCTGATGTTCGCGCATCGATTTCCGTTTGTTTATGGCCATCGTTGAAGAGGATTTTCGCATAGAAGATACCATCTACCAAATTGTAGATGATCACCTCGTCGATACGGATATGGTACGTCTCCGCAAACGCCTTGAATAAGTCGTGCGTAAGTGGTCTGCTCGGCTTCATCTTCTCGATCTCGATGGCAATTGCCTGCGCTTCGAACCCACCGATGATGATGGGTAACCGACGACGCCCGGTCACTTCGCCAAGGACGAGGGCATAGGCACCCGATTGGGTTTGGCTGTAAGACAGACCGACGATATCTAATTTAATCTTCTTCATACCTGATTGGATGCAGGATTACAAAGATGCGAATTGTTATCGAAAAACCAATCGTTTAGTTGCCTTTATAAGCTTTTATGGCGGCCGTCAATTTGGGTACAACCTCAAAAGCATCGCCCACAATGCCATAATCGGCCACTTTGAAAAAGGGTGCCTCGGGGTCCTTGTTGATGACGACAATGGTTTTCGATGCACTCACACCCGCCAGGTGCTGGATGGCGCCCGAGATGCCAATGGCGATGTATAGGTTGGGGCTCACGGCAATACCGGTTTGGCCCACATGCTCTGAATGCGGCCGCCAACCCGCATCGGAAACCGGTTTGGAGCAGGCGGTAGCGGCTCCCAGAGCGTCGGCCAATTCTTCGATCATCGGCCAGTTTTCCGGGCCCTTGAGGCCACGGCCCGCCGACACGACTATTTCCGCATCGGGTAGGGTTACCTTGTCCGCTGCACGGACAAGGTCTTGGATGACGGCCCGTAGATCGTCCGCAGGGATGTCGGGGCTGAAAGTTTCAACGTCTGCATGGCCACCCATCTCGCGTAACTCAAATGAATTGGGATTGAGCGCAACCACCTTGTTGGCAGCGGTGAGTTCGGTAAGGGCGAACGCCTTGCCTGAGAATGCTGTTTTTTTGACGGTCAGCTTGTCGCCGTCGATCTGGGGTAGCTCCACCGCGCCATCGGCCAATGCAGCACCGAGCTTGGCGGCCACGCGTGGCGCCAGCCCCTTGCCACTGAATGTGTTGGAGAGAACCACGATGGTAGCGCCGGTATGTTCCGCCGCGGCCGCGACGATAGTTGCATAGGCTTGGTTAATGAATTGCGCGACTTTATCGGAGGACACATCAAGTACCTTGGTGGCGCCGTAATTGCCCAGGGCGGCCAAATCGGCCGCGTCCACGTTGCCGATAGACAAGGCTGTCACCGAGGTGCCCATCAGATCGGCGATGGCTTTGGCATAGGAAACCACCTCGTACGCTGATTTTTTAAACTTTCCTTCCGTATGTTCGGTATATACTAGAACTGACATGTTGTGCTTTTTTGTACTGTTTGACGTATGGTTACTCCTCTAAATCACCCGTGCCTTGTTGTGCAGTAGGTCGACGAGTTTTGCCGTATCATCGGCGTCGACCAGTGTAACGCTGCCCCGCGGCTCGGGCGCTTCGTAGCGGACGATGCGGGAAAGTTCGGCCACCGATATCGGGGGGATGACCTCCAATGGTTTGGTGCGAGCCCCCATGATGCCTCGCATATTGGGGATGCGGGGCTCGGCTACGCCCTCGGCGGTGCCCACGACCAGCGGCAACGGGATGGAAAGCACCTCTTTGCCCCCTTCGATTTCCCGGTCCACGGTTGCCCTGTCGCCATCGATATCCACACGCTTGGCGGTTGACACGGATGGGATGCCCAATAACTCGCCGACATAGGCCGCCACTTGGCTGCCATTGTAATCGATCGACTCGCGCCCGGTAAGGATGAGGTCAAACGGGTGGCTTTTGGCGTAGGCGGCAATTTGGTGCGCAACGAACCACGCATCGCGGGGTGCAGCATCCACGCGCACCGCTTCGTGGGCACCGATGGCCAATGCCTTTCGGATGGTAGATTCGGTAGTGGCTTCGCCAACGTTGATAACGGTGACCTTGCCGTCTCCGCCATCGGTCAAATCGATGGCCTTTGCGAGGGCAATCTCATCATATGGGTTGATGATGTACTGGATGCCCGCCGTATTGAGGGCCGTATGGTCGGCCGTAAACGTAATCTTAGACGTGGTATCCGGGACATTGCTGATGCAAACTAATATATTCATAACGACTGGTTTTCTACAAAAATCGATAAACTTTTTTTATTATGCAAGCATAGTATTTTATTGGGGTGGCTTGCCCACGTCGATCGTATGCTGTATATTTACAGCCATTGCAAAATAAGCCACGATGAATGAAAACACGTCTTCCGCCGGTATGCGCTGGCATTTAGCCATGCAGGCCGAGCGGCCCCTGCAGATTGTGGGTGCCACCAATGCCAACCATGCTTTGCTTGCAGCGCAGGCAGGATTTAAAGCGATCTACCTTTCGGGGGGGGGCGTAGCTGCGGGCTCCCTGGGCGTGCCCGACCTGGGTATTACCCAACTGCCCGACATCCTGGTGGACGTGGAACGTATTACCAATGTATGCCATACGCCGTTGTTGGTGGACGTGGATACAGGGTTCGGCCCTTCGGCATTCAACGTGGCACGGACCGTGAAAAGTTTAATAAAGGCCGGTGCGGCGGCCATACACATGGAAGACCAGGTAGGGGCAAAACGCTGTGGCCATCGTCCGAATAAAGAGCTGGTGAGCAAAGGGGAGATGGCAGACCGGCTGAAGGCCGCCGTGGATGCCCGTACCGATGAGCGGTTCGCGATTGGTGCGCGCACCGATGCGCTGGCGAACGAAGGGCTGGAAGCGACGCTGGACAGGGCGGTAGCGTATGCAGAGGCCGGTGCCGATTTCATCTTTGCCGAGGCAGTGAGCGAGTTGTCCCAATACCGGGCCTTTATGGAGGCAACCGGACTCCCAGTGCTGGCCAACATCACCGAGTTCGGCATGACGCCACTGTGGAGCGTCGCGGAACTGGAAACGGCCGGCGTGGAGCTGGTGTTGTACCCCTTGTCGGCATTCCGTGCCGCCAATAAGGCGGCATCGAACGTGTATAGCCACATCCGCATGGAGGGCACCCAAAAAGCGGTGCTCGATACCATGCAAACCCGTGCCGAATTGTACGAAAGCATCGGATACTATGATTACGAGCGGAAGTTGGATGAACTGTATGGGCATTAATCGTTGGTCTGACCTTGAGGAAGTGAACGAGTAACACACCAATTAGATAACGTGATGAGTGATAACAATCAGCAAACGGGGTTCAAGCCCAAGAAATCGGTGGCTTTATCGGGCATAGCGGCCGGAAACACAGCCCTATGTACGGTGGGCCGGAGCGGCAACGACCTCCATTACCGCGGCTACGACATCCTCGACTTGGCCGAAGGGGCTTCTTTTGAGGAGGTGGCACACCTGCTTATCCATGGACGGCTGCCCACCGTTACGCAGTTGACAGCATACCAGCGAAAACTGAGCGGGCTCCGCGGATTGCCCCAAACCGTGAAAAAAACGTTGGAACAGATACCCGCCGCCGCGCATCCCATGGATGTACTCCGCACATATACGTCGGTGCTGGGTACCATTTGTCCCGAGCGCGACGGCCATTACGCAGCGGGCGCTCGCGACATCGCGGATAAACTTTTGGCCTCCTATGCTTCGGCCCTGTTGTACTGGTATCATTATGCCCATCATGGAAAACGCATCGACGTGGAAACAGATGATGAATCGATCGGGGCGCATTTTCTACACCTGTTGCACGGTAAGGTGCCTTCCGCATCGTGGACGAAGGCGATGGCTATATCACTCAACCTGTATGCGGAACATGAATTCAACGCCTCTACGTTTACCGGCCGCGTGATTGCTGGCACGGGCTCCGATATCTACTCATGCATCACGGGAAGCATCGGGGCATTGCGCGGAGCCAAACATGGTGGCGCGAACGAAGTGGCTTACGAGATCCAGAGCCGGTATACCAACGCCGATGAGGCTGTGGACGATATCAAGGGGCGACTGGCACGCAAAGAAGTGATTATCGGGTTCGGCCATCCGGTGTATACGATTGCCGACCCGCGGAATGTCGTCATTAAACGGGTGGCTCGGCAGCTTTCGGAAGAAGCGGGTGAAATGGGCCTGTTTTCGATCGCGGAGCGACTGGAAACGCTGCTTTGGGAGGAAAAGAAGATGTTTCCCAACCTGGATTGGTTTTCGGCGGTTTCCTACCACCTGATGGATATACCGACCTCTTTCTTTACGCCGTTATTTGTCATCGGCCGCGTAACGGGGTGGGCGGCCCATGTGATGGAACAGCGGGAGGATGGCAAGATCATACGGCCAAGCGCGAATTACACGGGGCCCGAGCCCCTGGCGTTTGTTCCTCTTCGCGAGAGGAGATAGGGCGGAACAGGATGCATACATATAAATAAGGGATAAAATTAACTCATGTCATCACATTATTCAAACGAACATCGGGAAACAGATAAAGCGATCGTAGACATTGTAGACTACGTATTGGATTATAGAATTGATAGCGAACTCGCTTTCCAAACCGCCCACTATTGCCTCTTAGATACCCTGGGCTGCGGGTTTGAAGCGTTGACTTATCCGGCGTGCACCAAATTGCTTGGGCCGGTGGTGCCGGGAACCATTGTGCCCCATGGCGCCAAAGTTCCGGGTACGGCGTACCAGCTGGATCCCGTGCAGGCCGCTTTCAATATCGGCGCGATGATCCGTTGGCTCGATTTCAACGACACGTGGCTGGCAGCGGAGTGGGGGCATCCCTCCGATAATCTGGGGGGAATACTGGCTACGGCCGATTGGTTGTCGCGCACGGCGGTAGCCAGCGGAAAGCCACCCCTTACCATGCATCAGGTGTTGGATGCGATGATCCGAGCCCACGAAATACAAGGTGTTATGGCGCTCGAAAATTCGTTCAATAAAGTGGGTCTCGACCATGTGCTCCTCGTAAAGTTGGCGTCGACGGCTGTTGTGGGTAAATTGATGGGATTGGACCGCGATGAACTGATCAATGCGGTATCGCTGGCTTTCGTGGATGGCCACCCATTGCGTACCTATCGGCATGCGCCCAATACCGGAAGCCGCAAATCATGGGCAGCGGGCGACGCGACCTCACGGGCGGTTCGGCTGGCGCTGATGGCCAAAACGGGTGAGATGGGATACCCGTCGGTCCTTTCCGCAAAGACATGGGGTTTTTACGATGTGCTGTTCAAGGGCAATGCATTCAAATTCCAACGACCCTACGGCTCGTACGTAATGGAGAATGTGCTCTTTAAAATATCATTCCCGGCAGAATTCCATGCACAGACGGCGGTTGAAGCGGCCATGGTCATACATCATAAACTGCATGAACACGGCAAGTCGGCAGCTGACATCCGGCATATCCGTATCCGCACACACGAGGCTGCCATACGCATTATCGATAAGAAGGGACCGTTGCACAATCCGGCCGACCGCGACCATTGTATCCAATACATGATTGCCGTGCCCTTGATTTTCGGAAGGTTGACGGCGGCAGACTACGAGGACAACATCGCAAGCGATCCGCGTATCGACCCCCTGCGCGATAAGATGGAAGCCGGGGAGGACGCCGGCTTTACACAGGATTACCATAACCCTGATAAACGGTCCATTGCCAATGCGCTCACCGTGACACTGGATGACGGTACGGTGTTTGACGAGGTGGTGGTGGAATACCCCATTGGCCATAAACGGCGGCGGGAAGAGGGGATGCCGGTGTTGATCGAAAAGTTCAAAACCAACCTTGCCCGTATTTTCCCGGCCAAGCAGCAAAGGCAGGTGGCAGACTCATCGTTGGATATCAACGTTCTTTCGGCAATGCCCGTACACGAGTTCGTGGACTTGATGGTGACCCCTTAAATCACTACCTTTGCGGCGTAATGTGAAGATACTGGAATATGCCTATTACCGATAAGGACATCATCTACGAAGACAACCATTTGCTTGCCGTTAACAAACGGGCCGGATACCTGGTACAGGCCGATCCGGGTGGTGATGAGCCATTGGAAGACATGGTAAATAAGTACCTCACCAAGAAATACAACAAGCCCAACGGTGCCTTTGTTGGGGTGGTACACCGGCTCGATAGGCCCGTCAGCGGTTTGATTCTCTTTGCCAAGACAAGCAAGGGCTTAGAACGCATGCAGCGGCTATTCAAGGACCGCGCCATTCATAAAACCTATTGGGCGGTGGTGCGCAGGCCGCCGGAAGAGCCGAGCGGGAAGCTGGTGCATTGGCTGTCGCGCGACCGCACCCAGAATATTACGAAGGTACATGCCGAATCGGCACCCGGTCGGGTCTATGCCGAATTGGATTACCAGCTGCTGGGCGAACTCGGCGGCTATTACCTGATCGAGGTATATCCGCTGACCGGACGTACGCACCAGATACGCGCCCAATTGGCTTCCATGGGGTGCCCCATTGTGGGCGACCATAAGTACGGTTACCCGAGAGGGAGCCTACGGCGTACGATATGCTTGCATGCCAAACGACTTTCTTTCGTACACCCTGTCAAGGACGAGCCCATCGAATTGGAAGCCAGGCTGCCCAGGGATGGCTTCTGGGATCGCTTCGAGGTTTTTGAGGTGAACCGTTGAGTTTGAATGGCACCCTGACGGACTTGCATATACAGGCAACTTTAACTAAGTTTGTACCATGAATATCATGAAGCGTTTTTTGGGAACGGTGGCACTGGCGGTTGCGCTGGTAACGGTAGTTCCCGATCGTACAGATGCCCAATGTGCCATGTGTACGCTCACCGCTGAAAACGCTACCCAAAATGGCAACAACCAGGGCAAAGGCCTTAATAAGGGCATTTTGTTCCTGTTGGCCATCCCTTACCTGGCAGCGGTAGGCGTGGGTGTGCTTTGGTATAAGAAATACCGCGGCAAAAAGACCGTGACCATGGACGATGAGCCCATCGTGTTGAACTGACACCCCCATGGCGCGGCACACCTCGAAGATGAAGGCAATCATCGGGTCGAAATGCCCCAAATGCAGGGTGGGGCATATGTTTGTGGGTAGCCCCTATGGCATGAAGCGACAGCGGATGAACGATTTATGCCCCCATTGCGGATTCCGTTTCGAGATCGAGCCAGGTTATTTTTATGCGGCCATGTATGTGAGTTACGGGCTCTCCATGGCACAACTGATTGCCGTTGGGTTGTTGACCTATGCACTTACGGGCAGCGAATCGCCGTGGGTCTACCTCACCACATTGTTGGTGACGATCCTCGTTTCCGCCCCGTTTAACTATCGTTATTCGCGCCTCATCCTGCTCCACTACCTTACGCCAAAGGTCAAATACAATCCGAAATACGAAGACGAATTGGTTTAGAACGGACTCGTGATTTCCTTTAATAGCGGCAGTTGCTTGTCCTTTTCCGAAACGATCAGTTGATCGACCGCCATGGGCCAGTCGATATGCAGGTCGGGATCATCCCAGCGTACACCTACCTCGCCATCTTTATCGTAAAACCCGGTTACCTTATAGGCAAATACGCTATGGTCTTCGAGTGCGAGGAACCCGTGTAGGAATCCGGGAGGGATCCATAGGGCGTGGGCTTGGCCCGCATCGAGGGTGATGGAAAAGGACTTCCCATAGGTTTCGGATTGTTTACGGATATCGACCACGACATCCAGAACGCTGCCACGCAACACCCGGACCAGCTTGCCTTGGGCTTGGGCACCCGCTTGGGCGTGCATCCCGCGCAGTACCCCGCGATATGAATAGGAAAGATTATCCTGGACGAAGGTTTCGCGAATGCCATTTGCATGAAAGGCTTTTTCATTGTAGGTTTCAACAAAAAAACCACGGTCGTCGGGCCAGATTTGCGGTTCGATAACCACAAGGCCGCGTATCGGAGTGGGTTTAAATATCATTCGATTAATCGTTAAGGTATTTCATGAAGCTGTCGAAAAATACGATTTTGCCCGGGTACTGCTCATTGAGCCGGGCTTGTAGGGTGGCCAAACCAGCGGCTTGGAAGGTGGCGATGGCTGCCCTGTCTTTGCTGCGCAACTGTACACAATAGGTGGCGCCGTCGTGCGGCGAATCGAGAAGCTCCAAAAGCGACAACCCACCATCGGGCTCCTGTTCGTTAAATAGTTCGGCGCGGAGGTGTGTTTTTACCGCGTCGCGGATATCATTTTCAACAATGATCGTGACATTGTATAGATACATGCCGCGAAGATACATATTATGTAGAAACCTGAGTTCGATTATTAGACTTCTGAGTCGAAAATAATAATCGAATTCAGGTTAGAAAATTAATCGACTGCGGCAATTTGATAACCGAAGTTAAATGCGGATATTTAGACATGTAAAATTAAGGTTGCATAACCTCCTTTTACCGTAAAATTTTCCACCTTTGATTGACTCGTGAAGGGATATTGTTATTTATGCTGCGCACTGTTTTATTTTTAACTGTCGTTATAGCGGTTTCGTGTGTATTGAAAAGCTGCGATGGCCGGAAAGGGCGGTTGATTCCTGTAGCGGATTTTTTTTCCGAACCGGAGAAGACCGATTTCCGGATTTCGCCCAATGGCGAATATATCGCCTATCTGGGGTTGTATGAGGGCGAGAAAAACATTTATGTCGTTTGTGCGGGTGAGGAAGGGAAGCCCCAACGCATCACATCAGAAACCGAGTGGGGTATCCATTCTTATTTTTGGGCGAACGACGATGAGTTGGTCTTTACCAAAGATAAACGGCACGATAGCCTTCAGATTTTTGCCGTGCACCGAACGACGCTGGCTGTGCGCCATCTGATGCGCCCGTCTACCGTGAAGCTACGTTGGATATCGCCCACCAAAGTAATCGACAACAGTTTCCTGATTTCACTCAACGAACGCGACTCGTCCGTCTTCGATGTATATCGACTTCGTACGGATGCTTGCAAGAAGGAACTCATCGCCAAGAACCCCGGTAACATCATCAGATGGTATGCGGATTTGAATGGGAAATTAAGGCTGGCTCTGGCCAGTGACAGCGTAAACGAGACCATGCTGTACCGCGACAATGAAGGCGAGCCTTTCCGGCCGGTGATGAGCAATAGCTTTAGGAATTCGATTATGCCCCTGGGCTTTTCGATAGGGAAGCGGAGCCATGTATTTGCGTTATCTAATTTGAATCGGGACAAATTGGCGCTCGTGGAAATCGATATGGAAACGGGGGATGAAGTCGATGTGATTTACAGCCATCCCGATGTTGATATTGACCACGGGGGGTACTCCACCGAACGCGGCGAGATGGCCTACGCTACCTATGCCACCTGGAAGCAGCAACGGCATTTCCTCGATACGAAGACCGAACAGGTATATGAGGCTATCGGTAAGAAGCTGGCGGGTTATGAAATCGATATATTGGATCGGGATACGGCCCGTAATCGGTTTATTGTGCAAGCGTTTACCGACA
Organism: Parapedobacter sp.; assembly: GCF_053550995.1. Taxonomy (NCBI): domain Bacteria; kingdom Pseudomonadati; phylum Bacteroidota; class Sphingobacteriia; order Sphingobacteriales; family Sphingobacteriaceae; genus Parapedobacter; species Parapedobacter sp. The sequence goes on along the minus strand of NZ_JBMQOC010000065.1, from coordinate 2,574 downwards.
AAGACCCCGGCGCGATATATTACTATGACATGGCAGGGAACGCGCTGGTTAAGCTGGCTGACAACAGTCCGGCATTGCGCGATTGTCTGCTGGCCGAAATGAAGCCCGTGACCTATCAGTCGCGCGATGGCCGCCAAATTAACGGTTACCTGACCCTGCCACCCAATGTGAGGGGCTCAAAAGTGCCGGTGATTGTGTATCCCCATGGTGGTCCCAGCGCCCGCAGTAAATGGGGGTTCAATCCGGTTGTGCAGTTTTTCGCGAACCGCGGATTTGCGGTTTTCCAGATCAATTATAGGGGCTCAAGAGGGTATGGGAAGGCATTTTGGTCGGCTGGGTTTAAAGAGTGGGGGGGCAAGGTACAGGATGATATCACGGATGGGGTACATTGGCTGATTGACGAAGGGGTAGCGGATCCGAAACGCGTCGGTATCTATGGTACGGGTTTCGGTGGATACTCGGCATTGCATGGGGCATGCTTCAATTCGGATACCTATGCCTGTGCCGCCTCCTATGCTGGTTTCACCAACTTGTTTACCTATCTCAAGGAAATCCCACCGCACCTTACGCCGTACCTGCAGATGTACTACGAGATTATCGGTAACCCTGAAACGGAGCCGGGATTGATTAAAGCCATGTCGCCCGTGTTCCACTCGGAGAATATAAACATCCCCGTATTTATCGCCCAAGGCGGGCGAGATAGCCGGAGCGCGGTGAACGAGACCAACCAATTCGTACAGAAACTACGGAAGCGTGACATCCCCATTACGTATATGCTGCGCGAGGAAGAAGGGCGGTATTTTCGGAATGAAGAAAACCGCATACAGTTTTACAGCGAGCTGGGCGCTTTTTTTGAAAAGTACTTGAAATGACGCACCAACGCAATACGTACCGCGCAAACTACCTCTTAGTCAGCGCCTTTATTGTGGTTGTTGTTGCATCGTTTGTCGTAGCCGCATTCCTTGCCCGTGACCTCACCGTAACCTATGTCGAAAACGAGTTTTCCTCGCGGAAAGTGGAGGTGCTCGAATACAATATAGGCCCATTCAACGAATTTTTTCATAACCGTATACCCGAGGTGTCATTCTATCAAGGGTACTTGGATTCGGCCAGTGTGGCGATATATGCCGATAGTGTGCTGCAAACCTATCCATTTGTAGAGCGGATTGTTTTTTATGATGTATCGCTGAGCAATGATGAGGATATCGATTATGGCTTTTCGGCCAACAACCTTGTGGTATACCCGAAAGGGGTTTATCAATACAGCGCACAGAGCAAACGGGATAGTTTATCGACCGTTGTAGACCATCACAGGCAACTGCCGCTGTCGTTATCGGACGATTTTAACAATATGGCCGTGAAATTCGCGGCCTTCATCGAACGGGTAGACACTACCAAGGCACTGCAGGATGACGATATTTTCAAAGTGTTCTATTCGGTAACCCCCGGAAAGATATCTTACATGAATATTCCACGGCGCGACGACCTGAAAACCTATAAGGAATTGATGTATGGCCAACATGTTCCCGGTGCGGTGTATGAGCAGGATGTCGTGACCTATTTTATCAATCCGAACAAGCTTTCGCTGACGAATACCGTACCCGAACTGTACCAGCAGATTCAGATACAGCCATTGGTCTACGAATCGATCGATACCGATCCCAATTTATTAACCACGGAGACCCCGCTTCCGGGCGCGCTGGCCGACTATAAGATTTATTTCAGTTCGAGCAGGCCGTTTTTGCGCTCGGAAATAAACCGCCGTTTTTTGCCGGTGATGGCGGGGGTGGTCGGTATATACATCCTGCTGGCTATCGTGGCCTACCTGATTTACCGTAATCTTTATGTGAATAGGCGGATGTTTAAGCTACAATACGATTTCATCAACAACCTGACGCACGAGTTTAAGACGCCGGTGAGCGTGGTGAAGATTGCCGGCAACAACATTTACAGCGCCAAACAGCTTTCGGACAGTGAACGGCGGCATTACGGAAAGATATTGGATGAAGAGGCAGACAAACTGAATAGCCTGATGAACACGCTGCTTTCTTTCACACAAATTGAAAACAAATCGATCAAGATGAAGCGGGAGCCCGTCGATTTGCACGAATTTTGTGATAAAGTATTGGCAGCCACGCGCATTAAGTATGACGATTTGGATATCCGTTGCGAAGTGAATGCGAAAAGAAAGTTATACGTAGACCCCGTGTTGCTAGGCAGCATCTTTCAGAATTTGATTGATAATGCCTATAAATATTCGAAACCTGCCAACAAAGTGTTGGATATCAGTATAAAACAGGTTAAGAAACAGGTATTTATGCGGTTTTCCGATAAGGGTATCGGCATTGCAAAAAAGGAGCAGGCACACATATTCAAGAAGTTTTACCGCGTGCAAAACCAATATAACCAAAAGGGCAGCGTAGGTTTGGGGCTTGCATTTTGCAAGGAATTGGTTAACTTCATGGGCGGAAATATTACCGTGGAGAGTGAATTGGGGCATGGTACCACATTCAGTATCGTATTCCCTATGGATTGATTGCCGTAGCGGGGTTGAAGTTTTAAATGAAAGGGTAT
>NZ_JBMQOC010000064.1:0-48940 GCF_053550995.1 Parapedobacter sp. | reverse complement strand
CCGCTTCCGCTATTCCTTCCTTGCGGGCGACTTCGACTACCCCACGCAACAGGAAGCCGCAGCGGCTTTTTGCGAGGCATATGAAGGCAAGGGCGGGAAGCGCCTAACGGTACATGGCCTCACCAAGTTTGACAAGGAAGCGCTGTACACGCCGGCACGCAAATTTTACCGCCTGCTGGGCAGGATGCGGAAAATGCTGGAGGAAGATTTCGGTTTCAAACCCACGGATAGCGAATAAAAAAGACAAGAAAATGAAGAAATATTGGGGAAGGGTTGATTCCCCATTTTTTATCGACCGAAAGCACAGCAAAACCCGCCGCAAGCGCTCGACAGCGCCCAATTAGCCAAGAAGCACACTTGGAAACGAAAGCCCGTATTCCCCATAACGTTCCCCACGAATCGCGCGTTAGCGCTATCCTAGGCTAGTTTGCCCTTCCCATCTAAAATTTCATATCCGCCGTATCCTTGTATGTGAAAGGAAAGAATACGATGAAAACAAAGACACATACCCCTACCCCGGCCACCACGCCAGCGATGATCCAGGCCTATTGGCTCAAGCTCTTCCACGGGCAGGCCTGTCACGATGAGATCACTGCATGGCAGGGCTTCGGCGACCGGGTCTATGCCGATACGTATGCCTCGCCCTTCGTCATCCGGCTATACCATAGCGACCCCTGCGACCCGCGGGTGGCCTACCTCAGCGCCGTGCACGGCATTGTAGAGTGGCGCTTTGGAATCAAGACCCTGGTATACGCCAACTGCTCATTGGTTACCGATGCCGAGCAGATCATCTGGCTGGACACCATCTTCTGGCAATATATCCTTACCGAGGATCAAGGAAAGACCATCGGGCGCCCGTCGACTATCCGAAGGGCCGTGGAAAAACATATGCGCACAGGCGTGAAACCGATTGCAAATCGTACCCGTGTGTTCAATGAACCGTTTAGGGGATGAATACACCGAAAAAATATTGGGTATGGATACTATCGACAAGCCTTTTTTCGGCAGTTGTGGCATTGGCCATAGGTGCTCACATCGGCTACCAGGCAGAGCTCCATGCTTACGATGATCTATTCTTTGATGAGGCGCTGACAGACATTTACTACACGGACAATCCGGTAGACTGCCCACCATGCGAATTAGAAGAAACATACGAGTGGTACGATGTAGAACCGCCATTACATAGTCATGAATTGGATGAGCTGGTATCCCCTCCATCAAATTAAAAAGATGTGGTCAAAAAATAAACTATGAAAACATATAACATATTATCTGCTAAAGGAATCATCACTCATTCCCTCGCCATATTGATAGCAACAGTATATTGTTACACTGCGTTAATCAAGTTGCTTGATTTCGGCAAAGCGCTTGAAGAGATGTATAACCAGGTATTTCCGACTATAATTGCCGATGAGTTAGCCTGGATCATTCCTGCATACAAACTGCTGTTAATCCCGTTATTATTTCATGCTCGAACCAGGGAATTTGCATTGTGGGCATCGCTCACCTTTGTCGTTGTACTTAGTATTTATCTTGTTTTGGGTCAGCATGGCGTTTTTAGCAAACACCCCTGTTCTTGCATTGGGTTTCTCACCAAGAAAACCTATGGAGACAACATGCTCTTCAACCTGATTTTCGGCGCTATAATGTTGATTGCCATCTTGGTAGAAAAAGAATGGCTTCCCCCTAAAATTGTTCACTTTTTTGCTAGAAAGGAGGTCGCCGGAGACAATACGCAATAACACGCATTCAGGCGAAGGTCCCGCCTGTTCAGCAGACAATCGGATATACGGACCAACGTTGTATCAACCGGTGGGTCATTTTGCCGTACCCGAAATCGGCCATACGTTAACCACTTTAATGCAATTCAGATGAAAAGTTTATTTGCAAAACTCAATCTGTTCGCAATTGGAGCATTATTGGTCGCCGGAGCTTCCGCATTTAAACATGCCGAGGAAAGCCGGGAATTGACTACCTTCTACATGGTCAACGGCCAATGGCATGAAGGTCCACTCGAAAACTACGAGTGCAAGCCTATCGGAGAAGTTTGCTCGGCGGAATTTGAAGCCGGGTCTAATCCCGCTCCTGACGCGGAGGGCGAAAACCAAACAGAAGGTTCATACTTGCCCATTTAACATAAACGGACGAAGCCATATAAGGGCCGCCGGGTGGCCGGCAGCCCTTATTTCAATCCCTCACATTTTGGCTGATATCGCTGTAATCAACTTCACTGGGTGGAATTGGAAACGTATACCGATTGCTCCCTGGCAGTAAAGTATATCCTCGCCCCTGCACCGTCCGATGGAGGGTAGTTTGCAATTCAGGCTCCATGTTCAACCTCCTCAGGTCACCCCATCTTCTACCCCGCGCCACCAGTTCCCTTCTCCGCTCTTCGAGAATACTTAATAATAGTGTCTGCGCATCACCAATAGCTTCGGCCTCGTAGGTACCACGCACCCACCGGTTTGCCTGTAGCATACCGATGAGCGTATTCGCCTTTTCGACATTGCCGGCTCGCGCATGGCTCTCTGCGGAGATCAGATATAGCTCAGCTGTGGTCAGCCCATTGAACCAATTGGAAGCCCCGGAGTAGGTTCCTTTGAACGACCCGTCATTACGGAAGAAAATATCCTTTCGCAAATCATTTTCGTCATATAGGCCGAAAAGACCTTCGTTAACCGTCAATTGCGAACTCAGCATATAGTAATAATACAGCAAGTCGTCGTAAAAAATAACTTCCGGATTATCGCCAGTGCGCAACGGCCGTATAAAAGGTCTTGCTGCCCCGGTGTCGATCGTGTTGTAATCAAGCAGCACGTTATTGAACGCCAGCGCGCTATCGGCATGGAGGCCAGCGTTTGGATAATCGCCCATTGACAAGTATATGCGTGCGAGCAGGCCATATGCCGCACACTTTGTGGGTCTACTGGTGAAATCACTTCGTTCGGGCAGCAGCCCCGCCGCTATTTTCAAATCCCCTATCATGCGTGCATAAGTCTCTTCTAGGGAACTTCGATCCGCTATCACATTGACGTCCGCATGTTCTCGTAAGGGAAGCCCCAATTCCGTTTCCGCCGTTTCCCGGCGGTAAGGCGGGCAGAACAGTTGGGACAGGTGGAAGTATGCCCAAGTACGGAAGAACAATGCACTGCCTTTCAACTGTGCCCATTCCTCGTCACCTTGAATGTCCGGTGCCAATTTCGCCAAGCCATCCAGCACGACATTGCTATAGAAAATCTGTTGGTAAGGCCGGGTCCAATCATGGTTGGCAGCATTGCTTTCAAAGATTGTTTCGTTCCATATGTATGCATTCCGCTCGTGGGCGGCTCCCAAACCTACAAACCCCGCATCGGTTAATTCAAATTCATCAGACGCGATTTGCCCCAATGTAGGTGAACTATAAAACACCGTATTATTATCCAACAGTGCCCGGAAATCTGCCAGTGACTGCGGCACAACGATTGATTTTACCGGTTTCTCGTCTAGAAATTCTTCGTCGCATGCCGCCAAAATACCGGCTGCAAAAATTAAGATGATTATCTTTTTCATAGTTGTATCATTATAAAGTTAATCTGAAGCCAATCGCATAGGTGGTAGGTGGCGGGCCGGTCTCATAATCCGGATCTATGCCCCACCGGTTCGATACCCAAAGTGTCCCGAGGTTGTTAGCATACCCATAGATCTGCATCGACTGGATTTTCCATAAATTTCGCCCTATGCTACCGAAATTATAGCCCAGCTGTACGTCTTGCAAGCGAATGTGGTCACCCCTACCCACCAATTTATCCGAATACATGTAAAAGTTATTTCTATTGGTGTTATTGACCTCCGGCATAGACGGCACCTGTGTGGCCCGTTCATCGCCCGGCTGTTGCCATCGTTGGGCAAAATCACCGTGAGACACTTTGCCTGCGAGCACCAGGGCATAATCCACCGTGTTTTTCCGGAAGACATAGCCCATTCGGTACGTTATCCCTACCGAGAGAAAGGCATTACGGTAGGAGAAATCGTTGCGCAATACGCCTGAAACAGTCGGCCTGGCTGCGCCATGCCCGACCAGATCACTTAAATCCGGATTTACCAGCCGTGCGTAGTCGTTGCTCAACTCCCCATCGAGATATCCCAAAGGGTCGCCTGTTTGCGGGTCGAGCCCAGCTGAGCGATAACTATAGATTGAATACAAGGGATGCCCGATATACGGGCTCCCTACGAACCTCGCATAGTTAGCGGCCGTTCCCGTTTTTTCGTATGCGGTAACTTCTTCCTTAATCCAGTTTAACAGCACTACACTTTCCCACTGAAAATGAGCGCCTTCAACATTATTCGTGTACAAACTGACATCCATCCCTTTCGTGCGCGTAGCCGCCACATTTCCTTTGAATGCACTTATACCGGTTTGCGCGGCCAGGGTCGATTCACCGATCAGATCCGAGCCCCATTTGGTGAAGTATTCGATACTGCCACTTATTCGGTTTCCCTTTGTACCGAAGTCGACCGCAGCATTGAACGTACGGATTCGTTCCCAACGCAGTTCGGGGTTGGGCGGATTCCGCACTCCGGCATACGAGAGGCCCGTTAGTGTGTTGAGCCCCGATTCGTAACCAGCCGTAATGAAAGCCGACGTGGATTTATCAACATTGCCCGCCACACCATAGGTCATCCGCAAGTTCAGGAAAGGAAGTCCGGAAGATGTATAGAACGCTTCATCGCTCAACTTCCACACTGCTCCCACCGAATAGAGCGGTACCGCTTTCTGGTTGGTATTGACCCCAAAAAGATTACTCTGGTCTATCCGGGCACTGGCCGACATCAGGTATCTGTTTTGGTACGAATAACTCGCGTTCGCATAGAACGACCGGTTACGATCCAGCGAACCTGTCTCGTTTTCCGACCGTGGTATCTTGTTGGCGGTTGAAGCCGGGTTGACAAACGAGGTATAACTTCCGACATAGTCGACCGGCATGTTCGTCCCCGTCAATGGGTCATAGCCATAATAACGGAATGCCCGGTTATCGCTTTTCCATTCCCTTACCTCTGCGCCTGCAATGGCGTCCAGACGATGGTCCGCCGCCAGTTGGCGGCCGAAGGTCAATTGTCCACGCAATGTATATCCGGTGTAAACGCCATGCTCCATATTCAAGATCCCACCCAGCGGAACGGGTCGCTCCAGCGCGCCATCACCCCGCACTACGGTAAATCGATTGATCTGGTCGCGGGTATAATAACTGTCCACTCCATGAAGGTTGCGGGCCTCCAAGAAGCCCTGGCTAAACTGGTATTGCATACTGGCGTTCAATCCAGGCAACAATGTGTACCGCAGGCCCGCATTCAGGCGGTAATCGGTGCGGTTCAATCTCTTGTCGGCCAGCGCCAACTCATCCAATGGCTTGTATTCCCAATTCAACAGCCCTTGCGTACCAGCCCATTGAACGAAATTCCATCGGTAGTCCTGCACAAGAGCCAAGGGGTTTCCGGCTTCATCTGCCAGCCGGGCGTACGGATAAATCGGCAATGAAGGTGACATCCTCAGGCTACCATAACCCGGATTATTATTTCTGCGCCGGTTTCCTGTATAATCGAACCCCGTAGTCAGTTCCAACCGGCCGTTAAACAACTTATAGCTGTGATTACCATGCAGTGTAAGTCGTCGCATACCGTTTCCCACGTCCACACTCCGGTTCTGATCGAGCCCTGCCGAAAGCGCATACCGCTGTCGCTCGGTGCCTCCCTGTAAACCCAATGCATATTGTTGGTTGATGCTTTGGCGCATCATATAACGGGCGACGTCGTTACGTACGTCATATCCAGCCAATTCATTAATCGCCCGTTCGGCCGCAAGGGAATCCATCAATCCATCGCGTTGTGCTATCAGCAACTCTACTACCGGTGTCAGCGGCGTCCGGCTAATGCTCGTTTCGCTGCTACGGTAGTATCCGCGGTTAAAGAGCATCCGCTCCACGCCAATAAAATCCGCAGACGTCATGCGGGGCATGTAAAACAGATCAGGCTTGTTTCCCACAGTGATATTGGAATTAACCTCTATTTTGGTTGCGTTGCCGTAACCACCTTTCTTGGTGGTGATAACGATGACACCATTTCCAGCACGCGCACCCCATATTGAGGCCGCGGCGGCATCTTTCAATACCGAAACCGAAAGCACATCATTGGGATTTATCGATGAGAGATCCCCATCGAACGGAAAGTTGTCTACAACGATCAATGGGTCGGCATTTGCCCGGATGGTACTTTGCCCCCGGATGCTTATTCCTGTTTTCGTCTGGCTGGTACCGACCCGGTTCACCACAAGCCCCGGAACCATATCTTCCAAACGCGAAAGCAAATCCGTGCTGACCCGACGGTTCAGTGCCTGCTGATCAACCTGCACAAATGAGCCGGTCATCCGTTCTCGGGGAATCTGCTGGTATCCTGTTGATACGACCACTTCATCAAGCACATGTAACGTATCGACATCCTGTCGGTTCCCGCTGGTATCAGTCTGTCCGTGCCCAATTGTTGGTATGAACATTACCACAATCCATAAGAGTATGTTACTTTTTAAAATCTTTTTCATTGTTTTATTTGGTTTGGGATTGATCTTCTATCTCTAGCACTTTCAACCGGCGTGTCGTTTTGACGAACTTTAGTCCGTACTTAGCCAGTTCCTTATTCATTTGTTCGATATCGCTTAGGCTGGCATTGATATCAAGGTCTACCGGATATGTAATGCCAGTATCGTCAATTATTGGCCAGGGCGATTTTTGCAGGTAAAACACATTCAATTGATGAATCCATGACGAAAGGTAGGCGTTCCGAATACGACAAGCGAAGCGGTCTGCTTTTATCTCCGGCTTTCCGCCGTTGCTTTCAAAGCTTTCTGTTGGTACGCCCTGCCGCACCAATGCATAACAGGTCACTTCTTTCTCCGGTAAGCTGAATCGGTATTGGGGAAACAACCGCCGCATATCTTCCCGCATATACGAATAGATATTTGCAGCAGCGGCAGGTGGAACGATAAGTTCATAACAATAGCCGTTCCCCTCTCTTTTCCAATCGAGGTAGTCTGTGCACGACTGTTCATCCCAAACGAATTTAGACGTATCACTTACCAGCAGCCTCGTTCGATTTCTACCAAAATGGCCATCCTCTCTACACGCTATGCTGAAAAGAGATAGTAGATCCTTATTTCGCATGAATATCTTTCTGGACTTGGCGGTATCGAGTTTATCTATCGTTAATCCGGCCGATAACCCTTCGGTGTATCCCGTCAATACTGAATGGTAAATCAGGTTGTGCCCATCCCCACCGTTTCCATCCAGTAAAAATGGCTGGTCATCGTCATAAGCAAGGACGTAGTCCTTTTTCTTTTTATTAGGAAAGTCTTCTTTCAGTGCTGCCCTGATGTTGGAAGCATTAACGGCGTCGTTGTCTGTAATAGCACGTACGGTCCCCTCGGGGTCTATCCATACATAATGCGGTAATGTTTTGTGTGGAAAAAAGCGCCGCAACGTGGTGTCATTTCCAACCCACGGCGTTTCGGGCCGAAACCCTTTTCGGTCCTCGTATTTATTTAGGAAATCTTTTATTTCCTTTTCCGATTGGTAGGACACTGACAAAAATTGTATCTGCCCGCCGAATTGCGTTTGAAGGCTATCCATGACGGGCATCATCGCCAAGCAAGGGCCGCACCAAGTCGCCCAGAAATCAAGGATGAGCAATTTACCGTTGAAATCATCTAGTTTGGCTTTGCTTGAATGGAAATTATGGATACGATCGATGGTATAATCTGGCAACTTGCTACCGATGGGCAACCCGGTAGACACCAGATCCGTTGCTGCCTGTGCTTTTGCCGTAGCCGCAGGCTCCGCCACCTGGGCGGAGACCTGCTTCACGGCATACAAACACATGCTCGTTAATACAGCCAACAGGCTGATGTATCGTATTTTGAATTGTTTAAGTTTATGGTTGGAAAGGGCATACCCCTCCCCTGTGTGTAATTTTCGTTTCATTTACCCATTGGTTGTTAGTGGTTTAAGAATTATTTATTCACAAACCGACCACAACACCAATGAAAAATTTCAGCTTAAACTTGCAAAAGTGGGATTGTCCATCTACCTTTAGCGTGACTAATTTTTTGACCAAAGGCAGACAACCGCTCCACACCTAAGCAAACATGACCGTTTTCTTATGGCGCAGGGTCGGTTCTACCGGGCAATAACCAGCGGCTTTTTTTATGCCACTGGCCGACGAGAGTTTTCACTCTGGTTTTTTTAAGCCCGGTATTTCTTTCGGTTATACTTAGTCTGGCGGGCAGGATATGTTTTTAGTGATTGATTTAAATGAGGTACTACGCAGCCGTGAGGCAGTGTAAAATCGTGAACCTTCGACAACAGAGTTGCCGAGATACATGACTAGTGGATTTTTGGTTCTCGTTCTCATAATTTAATGATTTATGAAAACGATGTGCGACTCTAGAAGTTTAAGGTTTCTTTATTATAAACCAAAAGGTGAACCTTAATGCTTCCGACCTGGTATCGCCAAACACCAAACCTAACCGAAGTTAGGGTTCCCCGAAAGACTCACATAAGGTTCACCGTCTGGTAATATGCACAAAGATACAGATTACACAGTTATACGGCGAACCCATGGTCATCTCGTGGGAATTTGGCGATTTCGGTACGAGAGTGACATCGTTATGATAGAGGTCCCCCCCTATCCTAGTTGTCGCTTATGTAACTGAAACAAAGATAAACATCAATATCGAATTATACAAATTTTATAATTCGATATTTTAAAATATTCAAATAAATGGATGAAAATATGGGGATAGAGAGGATATTCAAAGAATATCGATTGCATTTCGGATTGACTCAGAGAGCAGTTGAGCAGCTGGCTAATCTAAAGGAAAATCAATATTCAAGATTTGAGTCCGGCAGGCAAAAGCCCAAGCCACATCATATCAAAGCCATAGCTGGCGTTTATGGTCGTGAAGACTACCAGTTAATGAACCCGAAGCATCGGAAACCATCTCTAAAAAGTTTACCGTTAAAGACCCAACAAGCTATATCGGACATTAAGGATTCCGGAACGCTACCAAAAGAAAAACACGATAAGGTAGATTTGGGAAAAGAGATAGACAAGCTTATTGAGGATGGAAACTTAAATAAACCTATTACTGCTAAGAAGCTATTAGAATTTCTACCTATTGCCGTAAGAAAGGAAATCAATAATGAGTCTAGGCGTATAACTGATTTGTTGAGACGGCCGCCACGCTGCAATAAAGTTAAAATAGTAGAAAAACCTGAGGGTGAGACGGGAGCAGGTAATTGGTATCAGATAACTGAATGAAAATCATTTCAATAATTATAATAATAATCTAAGGTCTATAGTAACCTAGACTACGAACTTAATGAGAAATCCTAAATGGCACCGAGATGAGCTGGTACTGGCGCTTGACTTGTATTTCGAGTTGGAGCCCGGACAGATTCATGCTCGAAATCCCGCCATCATAGAACTTTCTCAAACACTAAATGCTTTGCCCTTTTCCGAAGCAAAAACAGATGCCGAAAGATACCGTAACCCCAATGGTGTGGGGCTTAAGCTCAGCAATTTTCTAGCCCTTGACCCTGACTATAAAGGGAAAGGCATGCAGTCTTATAGTAAGCTGGACGAGCAGGTATTTAATGAGTTTCAAAATAGCCGAGCGTTGCTCCGGAAACTCGCAAATAACATCAAGGCTACCCTTTCACAAGAAAAGCTCGTCGAGGAGTTGAAGCTGCCGATAGTGGAGGACGAAGAAGACGGCTATTGTGCGCCTGAGGGAATGCTGCTCTACAGGCTTCACCGTTATAGGGAGCGCAATCGAAAACTCGTCCATAAAAAGAAAAAAGAACATTTAAAGAAGCATGGTTCACTTGCTTGCGAATTATGCTCTTTTGATTTTGAAAAGACCTATGGCGATGTGGGCAAGGGCTTCATCGAATGCCATCACCGCATACCGCTGTCTGAATTAACACCCGATACCAAAACAACATTAAATGACCTTATGCTTATCTGTTCCAATTGTCATCGGATGGTGCATAGAGGGTGGAATTCTATAACATCGTACCCGACTCAACGATCGCTTACACGTTAAACTTCAGAATCAATCAAAATCTCTTAATAATTGAAAGCAATGGCAGGTTACCTTTTTAGTCTAGATAATGATGAATCTTTAAAAAAATGCATATTGGCAGGTGTATATTCCACGCGACTGTCATCACCAAAGAACGGGGCATGGTCCATATCTCATGAAGGGACTTTTGCAGATTATAGTACGATGGAAGCAGGAGACAATATCTATTTTTTCATAAAGAGGAAGATATATGGAATAGGTACCCTGGTTGACGTTGGCGGCGATTGTAAATTCCTAAATTATCCGCATGCCGATATGCCTATCAATTATGATTATGCCGATATTCAAGAACACATGTTAATTGAGAGTGATAATGACAGTGATAGACAACGATTCATTTGTACCTTCTCGCCATCTCCCCATTTTTTCACTGCAGGGATTGACATGGATGACGTATTGTCATCAGCTCCGGAAAAATTCAAAATCCTGCGTGCTTTTTGGAAACTCAGCTTCATAAAATTCTCTGACGACGAAAACGAAGCATTTAAAAGTATTATTCTCCGAAGAAATATCAATGCAATCTTTGCTCCTTCCGACCAAAACACTTTCTTGACCGGACACGAACAATCACATAACAATATAGCACAAATAGTAGCCGGGAATTCACATTACCGAATGAGAATTGCCCCATTCCTTGAACCGATTACTAATGAGGACGGTTCGTTGAGACACGAAATGGCAATCGAAGCTGCGCTATTGCACCAGCTATCTATTGGGGATGAATCAACTACCCATATGTTTGGCGAATGGGATTACCTTTCTCATCAGGTGATTGCTTCTCCGTTTAAGCCAGTTGATTATATGGACAAAATGGATGTATTTGGATATAAATATATACCAAACGAAAGGCCACTTATTGCTCGTTTTCTTGTCGTGGAAATCAAAAAAGATGTCTTCAAAAGTCAAGACCTATTACAGTTGATGAAATATGTTGACTGGATAAAAGAAGAGTACGCATTTGGAGACTACGGTATCATAGATGCTTTCGCTGTTGCTCATAGCTTCGAGGATGATGTAATTGAAAAACTTAATGAGTTAACCGAGCGGAAATACGTATACGGGGTACGGCCATCGATATCAGCTGAGTGGCGGAATACAAAACTTGTTCGATATTCGTACGACCACGGCGAACTACTGTCCTTCCACAATTTTAAAAATGCAAATTCATGAGAAAAGCTTACTTCGAAGTAGTCAGGACCACAATTGGCGAAGTTTATTATAAACCGCAAAATCGTTTCCGGATTCCGCGCTTCCAAAGGCAGTACACATGGGATGAAAAACAGGTAGAAGAGTTTTGGGAGACAATCACGCTTGGTATCCCAACATTTTTAGGAACGGTAATCTTCAATATTAAAGATAAACATACCGACAATATTATTGAAATTATAGATGGTCAGCAAAGATGCTTCACCATCCAAATATTTGGTGCCGTTGCTAGGGATATAATTCTAGAGGAAGGACTACATAGCGGCGATAAAAAGTATAGGCAGAAGGCAGACGGTGTCCATAAGAGGATATTAGGAAGTCAAGACGATGATGACGATGAGACATTTTATAGCTACTTGATTCCTGGAGATAGTATAAAGGAATTTTTCGAAAAATACATACAGAATAACTCGGCGGACAATTTGGCAAATATTGAGCAGGCTAAAGTTACACGAAACTCGGAGCAGTATAAGGTAAAAAACGCATATTTTAAGTTCAGGCAACTTATACGGGAGTATCTTCAAGAGGAAATCACATTTTCGGCTCGGTATAGCAAATTAATAGATTTAATAGATAAAAAGCTATCCCACCATTTTTTTGTTAAGATTCAAATTGACGATGAAGATTTAGCTTACGAAATTTTTGAAACAGTCAATGCTAAAGGTGTTGATTTGAGTGTCGCAGATTTAATTAAAAATCAAATATTTAGAAATGTAACAGGAGGTGATGGCCATGTCATCGATGTAGCAAAGGAAAAATGGAATGGTTTGCTTGAAACATTAGAAGGACTAGAGTTCTCCCTAAAAGACTTTTTAAGCTACTATTGGACGTCCAAATATAGTTACGTATCAGATAAGAATCTGTACACCGAAATAAGATGGAAATTTCAATCAAATTCTGAAGAATGGGTTTTATTTTTGGATGATTTAGTAAAAAATGCAAATTATCTGGAACTAATCCTTTCTGGATCTGAAGATGACTTTGTCGACTTTTTCAATAATGACCGAGGAGAAGCCGAAAAAGCATATAAGAGTTTAAGAATATTGAGGAGCCTAAAGGCAAAAACTTGGATAATTTTATATCTATGTTTATTTCGTAACCTATCATCCGATAGTCGTAATAAAATGCCCTTACAGATAAAGAAAAGATGGGAGATTTTTGATAAATTCACATTTTTATATTTCCATGTACTTAATTTACCCGGCAACTGGTATTTCAAACTGATTAGTGATACCACTAGACGAATTGAAATTGGCATTGAGCAAGGGAAAGACCAAAAATATTTTGCAGAGGTTTTGCGAAGTCTATTTTCAGGGTTTAAAGAAAAAATGCCGAATTCTGTAGTGGATTTCAAAGAGGGGTTTAGTGCTATTCAGTATAGAGATGACCCAAAATCAAGAGTAGTAATTAGATACGTATTAAATGAACTAGAGGAGCACTCTGCCGGCAGTTTCAGTGAGGGGTATGATGAATCAAAAGTAAGTATTGAGCATATATTGCCGAGGAATCCTAAGCAGTGGAGAGTAACAAAAACTGCTTGTAAGCCCTACGTAAATAGTATAGGAAACCTTGTTTTAATCTCAAAGTACGCCAATGGCACAATGGGAGATAGTCCTCTAAATGAAAAGTTAGAGTATTTGAAAGAGTCTAAACTACATCTCGTAAAGGATTTATTAGAAAAAATAGGGACAAATGAATGGGCCTTCCACGCAATTTCAGAATTCAAAGATTTTGGAGGGATAGAGAGGAGATTGGAAGATTTATCTGATAGTGGTTATGATATTTGGGTGAATAATTTGAGGTCAAAAATGGGTTTTTGAGTCAAGAACATTCAGCCGAGAATATATCAGCGAGAAAAGTAGGCTCTCCCCAGAGTCTGCAAAATGAAGTGTGTCAGTAAGGAATAACTCTTAAATTTATATAGTGATTATGGACAGTATTCTTCACCATTTTTAACTGGCTCGGATGCTTTAAAGTAAATAGTGTCCGAATTTTCGAACAGACTAGGACGGCAGACCAGTTTTTAACTAATATTTGCCTATATGATACTCCCTATTTGCTGGACAACTATTGCACTAAGTTAAGATATAATTACGACACATTTTTGATTGCCTGATAGAACCTCTCATCGGGTGTTATCCGACCGATGGATTTGTGTCTTCTCTCGGTGTTGTAGAAGTGCACATAATCCTTCACCTGTTTGTACAAGTCAACCCCACCATTGGGTGGATTCAAATAGATTTTCTCTCTTTTGAGCGAGCCCCAGAACCTTTCGATATAAATATTGTCCAAAGCCCTGCCTTTGCCATCCATGGATATTTTCACCTCATGACCTTTGAGTGCTTCGATGAATACCGAGGATGTAAACTGCGATCCCTGATCAGTATTGAAGATTTCCGGTTTGCCATGCTTGGCTATGGCGTCCTGCATAACGTCCCGGCACCATTCCGCACTCATCGTATTGGATATTCCCCAGCCCATGATCTTGCGGCTGTAAACATCGATGATGGCAAACATGTACATGAACCCACGGAACATGGGTATGTAGGTAATATCCGCCTGCCAGACCTGGTTTGCGCGGTCGACTTTCAGGTTCCTGAGCAAATAGGGGAATTTATAATCAGCCTTATTGGCTTGGCTGAGATTCTTTTTGGGGTGGATGGCCTTCAGGTTCATGACCTTATATAATCTCCTGATACGCTTCTCCCCAACAAAATACCCCAGGTCCATTTTCAGGTACCAGGTCATCCGCTCCACACCATAGAACGGACAATCCAGAAACTTCCTATCAATGGCCTTCATCACCCGCTGGTTGAATAACGACTCACCTTTGGGTTTGAAATAGTAGCTGCTGCGCGGCAGCTCGATGACCTTACATTGCTGGAAAACACTCAACTTTCTGTACCGTGGGCAAACAAGCCTGCGTTTCTCATCCAAACTCATTTGCCCAATACTTTTTTTAGGAAATCCACCTGTATCTGTAATTCCCCGATTTTCGAATAAAGCTCTTTCTTCTCCTGAGAATCATCCTTGGACCGGTCTTGGTCTTTACTGAAAACCGACTCCGCATTATTCAGGAAGTCCCGCTTCCAGGCGTTGATCTGCGTGGCGTGAACCTCATATTTGGCCGCCAGTTCGTGGACTGTCTGCTGTTCCTTGATTGCTTCGATGGCTACTTTCGCCTTAAAGCCTGCACTGAATTTCCTTCTTTCTTTTTTCATTTTTCAACTGCTAAGTTAAACATTTAAGCAGCTGTCCAATTTTTGGGGAGTATTATACTATAAATATGACACGGCGTAAAATGAATCCATCGACTTATCACAATATTGAACACCTTTCGGAAGGTGTGAAGAAAACACAAGAACACAACGAAGAAATTGAACGCCTAAAAGGAGAGAAATTCAACGTCTTTAGTATCCTAAGACTGGAAACAAGTGAAAACAGGACGCATTCTGTATTCATTGCAGAGTTGCTAAACCCTCAGGGCTCGCATTTGAAAAAGAAGGTTTTCCTGGATAGCTTTTTATCCGTAGCAGGTATTCAAGGTTTCGATACAACTCGGTCTGGGTGACAATGGAGCGGCATATAGGTCGCATAGATTACGAGCAAAAGCTCGGTGGACGTGTGGATATTGAAATACGCAATGACAAGGGTGTGACGATATGCATAGAAAACAAAATCTACGCTGGAGACCAACATGGGCAGATCATGAGATACTGTGCATACAATGCCGGCAAGAACACCGTGTTATACCTGACGTTGGATGGGAGTGAACCGTGTGAAGGAAGCAAAGGAGAATTGGAAGCTGGAAAAGATTTCTTTTGTATATCCTACAAGAATCATATGTTAAAGTGGTTGCAGGAATGCCTGGCATACTCAGCGGAGGAGCCATACTACGAGAGTCGATAAAACAGTACATTATACTAACCAAAAAACTAACCGGACAATTGACCTATAAAAAATGGAAAAAGACCTTGAAAATCTTATATGGAAAAACCCGAAGGCCGCCGAATTGATTTCTCAGAATTTTCCCAGAATGGTAGATAAAATAAAGGATGATTTCAGGGAACTAGTGAAGGAAGGGGTAACCCGAATATTACCAAGCGACTTCGTAGTCGAAACGGGAAGCCCGGTCTCAAAATTCAATTCTCAGATTTGGATTAGACACAACAGTGATTACCCAGAATGGAAAACATGCTATGGAATAGAAACATTCAGTGGGTTTGGATATTTTGGTGGACAGCTGATTTGTGGAATTATGCAAATTAATGAGAATTCTGTCTTACTGCCTAAATCACTTCAAAAGTATGATGGCCGTGGCGGATGGATTCAGTATATGGCAATTAAGGATGTGGATGAAAGGGACTTGGATTTTGCTGATATGGAATTCCTCTCAAAACTTGGTCTAGATGCTACTTTCAGAGACAGTTTGGTCGATAAAGTGGTGGACGAATTTCGTAGATTCTTCGGAGAAACGAAAGAGGACTTTTTGAGGGTGTTTAAAACAATAATCAATGATTAACCCTGCGCAACGATTTGCCGAACGAACTTTTTGTTGAACCAAAAGCTCTGCCAAGGAATGCTCACTGCACCATCCGTATAAGCTTGATACCCGGCATCGATTTTTGAAGAGTCGCGGGTATGCGCCCGCAAATAGATGTACTGAGATTCGCTCTGTTTGAGCAGATTATTTTTTTGGATGGATTTATCGCCTCGCGCGACATTCCAAACCTGAACGTTTTTAGTTTCTACCATCGCTTTAACTTGTTGCCATTCGTTAGATATGGCTTCAAGTTCGCCATCGGAGGGTCGCCAGTAGATAATGTTACCCGCCACCCAATCCTGCCAAACATTGTAGCGGTACTTTCTTTTGCCACCCGAGATATATGGTTGCCGAGTCTTAATTACGGGGATTAACAGAAACCCTTCTTTAATTTGATTTTTGAACAATGCCTCATGGGGTTTGTCAACTTTGGGGTCGCCTTCTCCTTCCCACGTCTCATCGATTAAATCGACCAAACTGAATTTGGGAAAGGACATTGCCTCATATGGAACGTAATCGGAATTAACAGGTACCGTTTTAATGGTGATGCCACGTTCTTCCAATTCTTTGAGTTCTGTTTTACTAGTCAGGTCGATGCCCCGTTCCACGGCTAATACGGCCTTTATGAGCTCGGGAAATGCCGATTTCGATTGTGGGGAAAATTGAACACCATACTTTTCCGCAAGGTGACCGACGGTATCGCCTGCCAAGAGGCCATTCAGGTAACCCGTGATCCGCAACACGGGGTCCTCGCCAGGCAGGTCCAAGGCGACCATCTCCTTATGCTGTACCTTCTCAGCATAGAAATATTTTAGATAATTGTGTTTGAAACTGTAGCTACGTTGCTTTGCTTCGTTGTCGCCGAGATAAGCAACCATTTTTCCCGTGCCGGATGTGCTCGGTCCCACTATCTTAGCGTCTCGCTCGGACAGTTGGTTGGCCAATAGGGCGGCTACTCTCTCTTTAATATTAGTCCAGTCCGTCGCTATTTGCGGTTCGTCTTCTTCTGCTAGGTGGAATAATAACGGGCCGAGGAACACAAACTCCTGCCAGTCCCCGTACGTTTTGCCCATGGGATGTTCGTACATCAGAAATAAGACATGCTCGATTTTACCTCGTAGTTCGGAGTTGCCCCATTCTTCGGCAACAATGGCGTTGTAGTAGATCGATTTAATTTTAGAACGTTCCTTGGGTTTTAATACCCCTCCGATTTTCCTCAACGGAAGGACTTTTAGCTCCAATCCAAGATGGGGGATGTCTGGCAAAGGGTTGTTGTTTGGCTGTTGGCCTACCAATGCTTCCAAAACTTGGCCAACGATGCCTTTATTCACAAGTAGAAGGATGTGTGGGAACTTTTGCACTACATGGTCGGCCAACTCCCGGAGTGTTCTTTTCCTGAAAGACTTGTAGTATTTGAATAAGTCACCGATTGTCGCAAATTCTGGCATGGCAATAATAGGGTGGGTTATCTACTCTTTTATGATTTCTTTGATGTAAGATGCATTCAACCAATAGCACTTTTTCTTTTCCATACGCCCGTTGGGGGTTTCCATCAAATCGCGTGAATCAGTTCCCTTGGGCCGTACGTGGCAAATCATATCATCGCTGATGCGGATGAAATGCGCATAATCGTCAGCCATTATTTTGGCTTTGGTATCTTCCCAAAACCATCTCGCCATTTCAAGATCGGCTGGCGGCATGGTCCAGAACCTGACGCCGTGGAGCCGCAGGGTATTGGTGGCATCTCGCTTGAACACCACGAAGAAGAAACGCTTGGTGAGCGTTTGGTACCAATAGGATTCTTCCCACGTTTCGTGGATAATTTCCTTGTATTGGATCTGCGCGAAAGACATGCTTTCCTTTAAACTGCCGCTGTGTTCCAAGCGGATGGTCTTCATCGCCACATCGCCCTTTTCGAACTCCTCGATCTTTTTATTGGAAACGCCCATAATGGCTTTGGCGATGAGATAGTAACGGCTCTTTGCCTTGCTTGCTTCCAAGCCGAGCGTTTGGATGATTTCTGCCTCGGACATACCAATGTAAGGCTGGAAGCGTGCGATAACCAGCTCTTCGAAGGTTTGGCCCGGCGCATAGTCGTCGATGGATTTGACCACCGGCTCTACTTCATCGAGCCGAATCCGCCGGTAGCTTCCGGCCGGATCGGCGAAACTGTCGCCTTGGGCAAGTATGCGCGCATATTCCTTTTCGTCGATTACGTGCTCGATGCCCTTACGGGTTTGCTCGATGATGAAGTTGAGGTATTTGGACTTGAGCGAAAAAGCCCGCTGCATGGCCAGCTCGCCAGAGAAGGGCTGCTTGCGGAGGCTTTGCTTATTGGCCCCTTTGGTGCACGCGCCAAGGTAAATCGTATCGCCCTCGGAAAGCTCGTGCGCGCGGCCCTCGCGTATTTTGGTGACAATGGTTTCCCAATCGTCCATGATGATTTTGAGGTCTGTGGCGGGGAAGCGCCAGAGCCGGATGATTTCAAACACGTAATCCACGTTGACCATACCGGCGTCATGCAGGTAAAAAAGCAGCAAAAGGTGCCGGTTCTTGCGCCAAAAACTACTCGTGCTGAATACATACTTATGCTCTTCCTCGTAGTTGATGATGTTGAAGACCAGACGTTCCTTGGAGACCCATCCCCTGCCGATCTTTTTGAGCGGTGTGGTTTTCAGTTCCACGCCAGCTTTTGGGAAGTCGGGCTCGGCATTGGAATTGGGTTCGTAG
Source organism: Parapedobacter sp. (assembly GCF_053550995.1). Classification (NCBI taxonomy): domain Bacteria; kingdom Pseudomonadati; phylum Bacteroidota; class Sphingobacteriia; order Sphingobacteriales; family Sphingobacteriaceae; genus Parapedobacter; species Parapedobacter sp. Next base: position 30,290 of record NZ_JBMQOC010000064.1, on the reverse strand, counting down.
AGGAAGTATAACTTCTCTACCAGCTGGCCGAAGTCGCCCTTGCCGCGCATCGCGGCAGCGGCTTCTTCCACACCGTCTCCCACGACCTGGCGGAGGCTCTTCTTGAGCAAGCCACGGGCATATTGGAGAATGGACTGCGGATCTGCGGGGTCGTATGGCAATGTGGTGGGCATGCAACTGGGTTTCGAGTAGATGCAATAATACGCATTTTTAACGAAATACCCACTAGTGGGTATTTTCTGGAATAATCTAGTTACTACCTTTACGTAAACTTACTTTATGAAACTTACCAACACCTAGCTTACAAATGAAGAAAAACATACTTCCGCTCGCCCTATTGTTATGGTGCTCTTTTTCGGTGGCCCAGCAGCAGTCGGGCCATAAGCACCTATTCGTCGGGGGGCAGCTGGATTTCGAACAGGATTTCCTGTTGGAATGGATGGGGCTCCAGAACGAGGACCGCAATTATACCCAGGGCCTGAACCTATCGCTGTATTTCGATGGCAGGTCCAATAACTGGTTGTTCCATCCGAAAAAGGAGAAGCCCATCAACCAATATGCCTATTCACCCACCGTATTCTCGGCGCAATTGGCGGCTTTTACGCCGGATGACCTGCAGCAGACCGAGCCGGTGGTCGGTGATAGGCCCTACTCTACGGTTTTCATGCTGGCGATGAAAAACGGCAAGATGGATGTAATCAACAGCATATATACCCAGAAAGGTGTCTACATCGGCGCGATAGGGATCGATGGGCCGGCGAGACACTTACAGACCAAGGTGCACAAAGGCATGAACGATGGCAACACCAAGCCGCCCTATAACCCCATGGGCTGGCATAACCAGATTTCGAATGGAGGGGAGCCGACGGGGATGTATTCTTTCAACAAGTCGACATTGATTACAAAAAAACGGCTAGAGGCCGAGAGGGAGATGGACGTACACCGTAACCCGCCCGCCTGGAACAAGGTGGTCGTATCGTACGACTGGGGATATAGCTTGGGTTACTTGACACAGGCGAGCGCCGGGATGAATTTCAAATACGGCAAACTGGAATTGAGCAACTGGGCAACGGGCCTCTTCAACAACCTGAAAGAAATCGCTAATCTTACAGGAACCATGAATATGGTCGATCCCGATTCGAGAGCATACAATTACTACCGGCGCGAAAAAAGGCCCGAGCTGTATTTCTTTGCCAGTTTAGCGCCATCCCTCACCCTATACAACGGTTCGTTGCATGGCGGATTCAGGAAGTCTGCATACCGATTGGACTATGACGAAACGGCCTTCTTGACGGGCCAGTTGAGGTTTGGCCTTGCATGGACCAGTCGATGGCACACGCTGAGCGTCTACCAAGCGATGAAAGCCCCGGAGATGTGGAATGCCTATTCCCGGCTCCACCATTGGGGCGGTGTGTCTTTGGGATTCTTCTGTGGAGGCGGTGGAGGTGAACGCCCGGAGAAATTAACGGGCAGTGCGCCGCGATAACTCTTGACCGATTTTCTCGATGACGCCGACCACGAGGGCGTTGCCCATAAAGAAGGCCCGCTGGGCGTCCGATGCGCCGGCAGTGTGGTTGTCCGGAAACATATTGAGCCGTTCCAGTTCGACGGGCGTAAGCCGCCTTAGCCGCCCATCGGCCGTTTGGATGACGTGTTTGAACCGCGATGGCGAGGGGCCTCCTTCACCGGTGATGATGGTGCGCGAGGGCTTATCCAATGGATCGGGGAATACCATGCCCCCTTCATTATAATGATACTCGAAACCGGTGGCTTTATTGATCCGCTTCTCTTTTTTCGCCCCTTTGAGGTAATACCATTTATCCAAGTCCGCTTCGGGAATATAATAGTTGGCAGGCACGGCTCCGTTAAGCAAGATCTTGCTACCCAAGGTCTGTACGGGGCCATCGTATTGCGGGGTGGTATCTACCGTATGGACCTGGCGGCCGATGATGATGCCGCTATTGTGGAACGGGGCCCAATTGGGGCGATCGGCATTGAATCCTTGGGTGATGGCTTGCAGGGTACCCTCTATCGGGAAGGAGCGCACCGGGTGGGTGCCCCCTTCTATCGGGAAGGCGCTGGCGATGATACCCCGCTCTGCCACCCAGTCTGCCGGGTTCTCCAAAGCGGCGGCTTCTTGGTGGAGCGCGGTGCCTTGGTGATAGGCCAGGATGAAGGTGCGGCGGCGGCGCTGGGGCATGCCGTAATCGGCTGCGTTGATGATACGCCACTCCACGATATAACCCAAATCGGAAAGCGACGCCAGCATGATGGCGAAATCGCGCCCCCGCTGTTTGGCCGGTGATTTGAGCAGTCGGTCCACATTCTCCAGGAATACGTAGCGGGGCTTGTTTTCCTTTTCGGCGAGGATCCTGTGGATTTCCCACCACAGCACCCCTTTTTTGCCCTGTATACCGCCGGACCGGTTGAGCGTGCTTGCCACGGAATAGTCCTGGCAGGGGAAGCCCCCGCACAGCAGGTCGTGGTCGGGGATTTCTTCGGTGGGTACCTTGGCGATATCGACATTGCTATGGTTGCCTGCACCGAAACGCAGTGTGTAGATATGTGAGGCGGGCTGGGATTTGGTGGCCGGCTCCCATTGGTTGCTCCACACCACCCGGTACCGCTCCGCGTCAGCACGCTCCAGACCGATACGGAATCCACCTACTCCTGCAAAAAGTTCAACTACGTCCATCGATATTTAATCACAGTCTTTGCAAAGTTAACATTTGGGAAGCATTTAACAACGCCTATTTGATGCAGCGACAAAGATGCAAAATATTTTTAATTACTATTATTTTTAGTATATTTATATCGTTAAACAAAACTTACTAACCATGGAAAATCAACTGAAACGTGGAGACATTGTACAGTACCACACACCATTTCCCGACGAAATCGGATCACTGTACATTATACAGGAAGCACATTATGACATGGAGCGACCACGGGTGAAAATGGCAATGCTAGACTCCGGATTGCGCTGGACGCCCATTAAATACGTCTTCGCAGAAGACCTCGAAGTGGTCCGTGATGGCGATGAGGTTACCGAACTGGTGGAAAAATACAGGGCTACTAAAAATCTCCCCGACGCGTGATATTAATAGTCGGCCGGGTACGGCACCCGGCCCTCCCCTGCCGTTTCGATGTACAGCTGTATTTGGTTGATGCACTTGTGCAGGTTCTTCCGCACATCTTCCCCCCAGAAACGAAACACGGTATAACCTATAGTTATGAGAGCAGCGTTATTTTCCTTGTCGCGTTGAATATTACGTTCGATCTTGGAAACCCAGAAGTGGCGGTTGCTCTTGATACGACCCTTGGTCTTTTCCCACTGGTGGCCATGCCAGAACTCGCCATCCACGAAGATGGCCAATCGGTACTTGCGGATAACGATATCCGGCCGGCCGGGCAGGTCTTTGGCATGGGTGCGGTAGCGGATGCCCTTTGCCCAGAGTGCCTTGCGCAGCAGCAGCTCGGGCTTGGTGTTTTTGGCCCGGATGCGGCTCATGATATAGGAGCGCTGCGGCGTGGTGGGGAGATGGGGCATAGGTGTAAAGATACGGAAAAGCTAAAAATTCACTTAAATAATTACTGATATGATATTGACCAACGCTGAAAAACGACAAGATGTTCGATATACCGTGATGGACCTGCCTGAAAACGAACTATTGGCGACCGTCCGCGCCATGACCCGCGAGGAACTGATTGAATGGTTGTGCTGGAACGACCGGAACGGCGTGTATTGCGATAACGACTCCCTAGCCGAGTTCGGCAATGTGATGACAAAAGCGGAAGGTGAAGAGATCATGTTCCGGCAGATCATGTCTGAACGCGATGATTGGGACGGCAAGATGGATGGCAGGCAGATATATTGATCGTCAGGTTATCGCTTTCTTTTCACTTCCGGAATCAAAAGGGATAACACATAAATTAACACCTACTGACCTCTTGCCGTTTCTCTCCGCTGGCAAGCGACCATACCGCGATTCCGATGGACGAACGGCCCAGATGATGGAGAAGTCGAAGAAAATCCTATATTTGGTACCGCAAAACGGTAAGTAAAATGAAGTCGAACCTTATCCTGCTGATAGCAGCTGCAATGGCGACGACTGCCTGTAGCAGAGATGGCAACATGGTGCCCGAGAATGCTTTCGCAATTGAGCTGACAGCGGTAGCCTTGGAACATCAGGGCAGCGTTAAATTGTTCACCAAATCCGGTGAAGTAACGGATGAGGCGGTCATCGCGAACTTCATCGCTAGCGAGCGTGGGTTCAATGCGCCGTTTGCACCAGAGCCCAGCAACGCGATCACCTTTACGACGGACAGCACGGCACAGCTTGGCACTTCGGACGTTCTTTATGGGGTATCCCGTGAAGACAATGATGTTGTGGTTTTCCGCTCGCCTTTTATACTTGGACCCTACGCCACGGGCGCGGCACGATGGACGGCACTGGACACCTATCGACTGGGCAAACACAACGATCCGCTGGAAACGTTCCATTCGGTGGGCCAGTTGCTGTATAAAGGGGAAGCAGTGATTTATTGCCAGGGAAACTACCAATCCCTGTTGTTTCCCATGATGATCTATAAGCTTTACCGCCAGTCTGGAACCGAAGGACAGTCAAGCGAAAGCATGATTTCCGGTAAGTTATTCAACGAATTTGATGAGGATTTCTTGGAGACGCTGGGCGATAAAGATACGCTTGCCTACCAGCAAAGCTATGTGAGGTTTAGCAAATAGCATAGCACTTACTCCCAATTTTGCAGGGGTGGCGTAGAGACAGAATACATTCCTTCCTATCGGTTAAATGCCTTTCAACATATTGGTCCAGACTCTGCAACAGTTGCTTTGAACCAATTTCGAAATGGGCTAACACTGGAAGGGGAATTCCAAGGATTTACAAATGGGTGCCCTTACTGTCAGTTTTGAAACGGCGTATAGTACCTTCAGTAAAGCTCGTTATAGCAATATATTCGACACCGAGCGTTCTGGCATTTGGACAGCAGAAGCAACTGTTATACTTCCTATTTCTAAAAATTTAGGCATGCTCAGCAATGTCACCTTTGCACAAGGGATGAATCCCGCGTATCAGTTCGGTGTATTTATAAAGCCGCCGCGCCCCTTGCCAGATTAACGGATTGTGATGATAACGGAAAGATTGTACCTTAGCCAAACAAAACACTTCCCATGCTCATCGTTACCTGCGCCATCATCATCCGTGAAAGCAACGTATTAATTTGCCAACGCAGCAGTACGATGAACTTGCCGCTGAAGTGGGAGTTTCCGGGCGGTAAGGTGGAACCGGGCGAAGACGACGCGGCAACCATTGTGCGTGAAATCAAAGAAGAGCTGCACTTGGATATCGAGGTGGTAAGACGACTCAAACCGATGGAACACGACTATCCCACTTTCCGGATTCGACTAATTCCCTTTATCGCTAATATGGTAGGCGACGCGTTGCTACTCGAAGAACACGCGGATGCCAAATGGGTAACCGTCGGCGAACTTGACCAATACGACTGGGCACCTGCCGATGTGCCCATTGTTGAACAACTGAAAGCCATGGATATGTGGAATTAAGGGTAGCGAGCCTATTAGTTACCTTTGGAACGCCTCGGCGAAGATGGCCGTGGGGTAAGGTTACCATCGCGCACGGCAGGCGTCCAAAATGCTACTTTATGGAGATATGGCTCGGTTTGCCGATAATCGACATGCCATAGCAGATAGCGCTTTCGGTGCTTGGGGTACTGCGGTTCGTGCATGCATACCATGCGTATGTGCACATCGCCCTTCTCGAATTCTTCGATTTTCTTATGCAACGGTATGCCTAACATGGCTTTCGTGAGCTTTGGGTAAATGCCGGGCTGATCTTCTTTATAGTTCACCAAAAACGCTGTGCAGAGCTCGTGGATGGAACGGCCAAAAAAAGGCTGAAGCCTACTGACGACAAGCTGTTCGAAGGTTTGCCCCGGAACATATTCATCAATGGATTTGACTAGGGGTACGGTATGGAACGTGGACATAATTGGCGGTGTTTTGGTGACAAAGGTAATCGATCGATTTAGGGAAAGTCGAATCAAAAGCGGAAAACCCCGATTGGGCAAATCAGAAACCTTTATTTAACCATTGCATTGAATAACTGAAAGTTTTACTATATTTGTTAGCAGACAATTATATGCTATGGAAACTAATATTGCGGATGTCATTGCTATTATTGAGGATGGTCGCAGGAAAGCCTACTAGGCAATTAACACCTCTATGGTGGAAGCGTACTGGATGGCTGGAAAGCGGATACTGAGAAAGCTGATACTAATAAGGAAACTTGAAGCCGCAAATTGCGACATCAAATGATAACACAAGTGTTCGGATGAAATTCGACAAACTAGTAACGAGTATACAAGACACGCACGACGGGTTACAGCGTGCGGCGATCAAAGCGGTGAACAAATCGCTTACCGTACGCAATTGGCTGATTGGTTTAAATATTGTTGAGTTTGAACAGGACGGGCAAGATCGAGCGAAGTATGGTGAGCGATTACTTTCCGAACTGGCGGCGTCCATTAAAATTAAAGGGCTTTCGAAAACGAATCTAAAGCTATGCAGACAATTTTATATTGCATATCCCCACTTGCTTTCGGCAATAAAGGCCATGCTAGCTCATCTTGGCCTTCAAGTTCACACAATTGGTCAGACAGTGTCTGACCAATTGGAAAATACTGATTTTAAAAATGATACAATTCATCAGACAGTGTCTGACGAATTCAAAAAGGCCTTGATTCAGCCAGAAAAATTATTGGCTAATTTGTCATACTCCCATTTCTCGGAATTAATGACCATCACGGACATCCATAAAAGGACATTCTTCGAAATGGAAACGATAAAAGGCGGGTGGAATGTGCGAGAGCTGAGACGACAGATAAATACATTATACTATGAAAGAAGCGGAATAAGTAAAAAACCAGAGCAACTGTCTAAAGTTGTTAAGCAAAAAGCCGAACGCCTAGCTCCTGAGGATATTATCAAGTCTCCATTTACTTTCGAGTTTCTTGGGTTAAGCGCAAAAGATGTGGTTTACGAAAACGACCTTGAAAAAGCATTGTTGGAGCACTTGGAGAATTTCCTGCTCGAAATGGGCCATGGCTTCTGCTTCGAGGCCAAACAAAAACGAATCCTCATCGGCGATGAGTGGTTTTTCATCGACCTGGTCTTCTATCATCGTGTATTGAAATGCCATGTGCTGGTTGAACTCAAGGTCGATGAGGCCAAGCATGAGCATATCGGCCAGTTGAAAACCTATGTGAATTATTACAAAAAGGAGGTGATGCAGGCGGATGACAATCCGCCGGTAGGTATATTGTTGGTCACTAACCAAAACAAGGCATTAGTGGAATACGCTATTGCCGACAGTGACCAACAGCTATTCGTAAGCAAATACTTGCTTGAACTCCCTTCGAAGAAGGAACTGATTGCGGCAATCGAGCGGGAGAAAAATGTGCTGCGGGAGCAGGGTATTGTATATGGCGTAGAAGAGGAGTGAAAAAAACCGGTTTCGCCGCCAATAGCTTGATATTCCAAAATGGAACATCAAGCTCCTGACACGAATAATATCGATTTGGAAAAACTTTTAAACGCATTGAGTGAAGAAGAGCGAAGAGAGGTTTAAGGCGCGAGTAAAATGAGTAAGACCACATGAGGGTATTCAAAAGCAGAAAGGACACTTTTTTTATGGCTGTGATAATAGGCACGGTCGTATTCCTCGTTGGCCTGCCGGTGTACCATTACCTCGATTCGGGTGTACAACCTGGCTTGGCTGTACATCTCGTCAACTTATTGGTGATTGGTCTTTTTCTGTGGTTTTGGTTTGGCACGTACTACCGGTTAGATACAACGCACATCCATTACCGCTGCGGTCCTTTCCGTGGAAAGATTGCAATTGACGCGATACGCGAATTGCAACGGGATACCACAATGTGGTCGGGCTTCCGCCCGGCATTGGCACGGAAAGGGGTTATTGTGAAGTACAATAAATACGACGAAATTTATTTCTCGCCGGACTCCAACGAATCGTTTATCCAAGCGCTGCTGGGTGTGCGGGGGGATATAGCTGTTAAAGGTGATTTAAAACGTCAAAACCAATCAAATTGAAAATTATGGAATTACTCTTTTTGAATCTCGGAACCCAAGAGCTGATCCTATTAGGACCGGTTCTTCTCACGGTCATACTGTATATATATTGCTTGATTCACTGCATCAGGAACAACCTCATAGCTCCTTTTATTGGGAGTCTAGTTTATTTGGTGGTTGGCCGAAAAGGTAACGGGGTAGCGACATCATAAATCTAAATACAGAAATGAAATACATTTACATAATCTTACTGACGGCAACGGTGGCTGCCTGCAAGAAAAGCGAGGTCGACCTCGTCGAGAAATTCGTGCAGGAAGTGAAGGCGGAGCGATATGAGGAAATTAAGCTACCTGCTTTCAACGTGTCACATATTGATGCGTTAATGCAGCATGCTTCGGATAAACAGATGGTATCCAATTACCCACGGCCTATGTATTCGTCATATTATGGTGGACCTATTGAGGTGGGATTAGTGATGCTCTACACCGTTGAGGCAATAAGAGTACAGGTCGACTGGCCGTCTTCTACCGTCCGGGTTTTTGACGAGCAGGACCTTAGTCGGGAGGTGCCCCTCAGCGAAGTGCTGCCGTATTATAAAAAATGGTGGACCGAGAACAAAGGTAAAAGTGCCGCGGAACTTATGGAGACCGACCCGCTGGACGGCAGTGGGCTGACTTGGCATATTTATACTACTGGCGAATAGGGTTGATATTGTTCAAAATATTGATATGAATTTAGAAAAGTTTGACTGTAGTGAGCGTTTTTTTTTGCCACAAGTTAACTTTCAAGCCGTTTCGCTACCACAGACTCACGCTTGCGCCAGTTCTGCAATTGCGGCTCTTCGTAGACCGGGCGACCGTCTTCGTCCAACAAACCCAGAGATTCGGCAAGTTGGCGGCTCAAGGCAGCCGATTCGGGGTTCCGATCGTTGATGGCCTGTTGGCTGGCAGCGATGGACTTTTCCATAGCGGCGATGGCGCGTTGGACAACCTCCAGTTCGGCCTTGTATTTCTTTTGCTTACGGAGGATAATCATCATCCGGTTATAGGCTTCGGCATTCAGGTGCTTACGACGGGTCAATGCACGGTATATTTTCAGTGCGTCCGCATGCTGCCCCTCCTTTTCCAGTTGACGTGCTTCGTCCATGAGCGTCTGCGTAGCGATTTTCTTTTTGGCCATGGTATGTATATGGTGGTTAATTGGTAACAAGTGGGTGGTGGTTTGGTTTAAATGCAGATATGAAATTTCCAGGGAAGGGAGCATTCAAACGTTCAGGGATTTCATCCACGAACGAATAAATCGTTTCCGTTTTTCAATACTGCCGATGGGTACATCGGTGGTCTCATACCCGTAACGCGCATAAACTAATTTCAGTTGCTGGTACGTATATACGGCCTCTTCCCAGGTTTGTTTCCGTTCCGTATCGGTTTCATAGATTTCCTGCCAGGGAGGAAGAATGAAAACGGTTGGATGGTATTGGCAAGTTGATACCGCTCGCATAACGGATGGTGAAATGGAATAGCCGATCATCCCGGCGTAGCATACGGCATCGATGACGCTACGGTCGAAAAGGTGTGTTCTTTGCGTCTGCTCTTCCACTACGCGCCGATAATCCTGTATGGAGGCTGCTAACATGAGATCGGTGTATCGTTCTTTATTCTTCCAAGGCAATGCATCGCCACCGGTGGCCAATTGCTGCTTAATGATGGCCCTGGCTACTTCGGGCACGGTTGCTATTCCGTCTGTGGACAACGCGTTCAGCAGGGTTGTTTTCCCTACACCGGGCCCTCCTGTTATGACATATAACTTGTTCATTCGTGTAAAATGACCCCAACTCTTACTGCGAGCTTCGGACGGGGGGTTTCGGAAGCTAACATCCGAAGTTTCCGTTTATTTCACTTAACTTTTCCAAATCAGAACCAAATTCAGCAGACACTGTCTGCTAAATTGAGTTGGTCTCCTTTTCAACTAATTATGGGGGTTCCAGATGCTAACGCCAGATTATGTTATCTTAAGGAAGCTGCCAAGCAGAATTGGGGAGTATATTATCAACGCCTGCTATCATCACAGGATAAAAAGCCCGTAGAAGAAGAGCTGGTTGCGGAAATCGAGCGGGAGAAAAATGTGCTTCGGGAACGTAGATGGGGCATTACTCGCGGTCGGTTGTAGCGGCTAACCAAACCTGGCATCGAATTCATCCGGACACCCAAACCTGCTCTTATTGAGAGGGCGGCAGATAAGGAAACAGGTGAACTTTTTAAAAGCTTTTTAAAGGGGTCAACTTGAAGTAACTGACAGTAGTCGTGGCCCTATTAATATTCGATGTTACTTAACTTTCAATTCCGCTTTAACTTTCTGCACAAAACTCAAAGAAACAGACGCCAACTCCACAATTTTAGCATCCTCGAAATCGGTATTGAACAGTAAGTTTTTTACAAACTGGAAACCAGCTTTTTCCTTCGCTTCTCTTCGCACCGAATTGAATGCATTCTGCGTATCCCATTTGGCAAAATGGGGTATCATGCCGTGTTATTTCAGTTTTGCTTTGACTTTCAGAACAAAATCGACAGGTACAGATGCGAGAAAGGCAATTTTGTCTAAACCAAAATCTGTATTCATTAAGAGATTTTTTACCACTTCTGACTTGCCTTCATTAACACCTTCATTAAGGGCCTCTCTCCTCACCGAATCAAACGCATTCTGCGTATCCCATTTGGCTTTTAAACTTGACTCGTATGCCATACGTTCCTCCTTTCTTAGTTTCGCTACTTCCGATATGTTAAAGATAAGCTGAAACCTGTATAAATTGCCACTGGGCAAAAGAATATGGATAATTTATGCAAGCTTCATTGCCTTTAAAAAACAAATAATTCGAATGAAAAACCCGCTTATCCAAAAATGTCGGAACCTTATCCAGCGTGCTCATGTGCTTCAACAGGTACATCCATTTGTCCATATCTGTAAGCAACCCGTTATCCGGCTTTACAAAACTAACGATTTCCAAGAACTTAAAACCCAGTTTATTGTAAAAAACTTCTCCCGACGTCTTCTCCATCAAAGCGATATCGTGGAAGTAACGGTGCTGTTCGTTGGTATCCATACTGAACTCCAGAATGCCAATCAAGTAAACTTCTGGCAGCTGGTAATCATTGGATGCCCTACCCTTTTTCAGCAATCGCTGGATGAGCCGCGATACGTAAAACAACGCCCGGTCCTTGAAAAAATCCTGCCGGATGCGTTGCATCTCAACGATGAAATACTCGCCGTTATCGCCACGGCAATGCAGGTCGAAAACAACACGTTTGTCCTCACCTTCATCGCCATCGTGTTCGTTGGGTGCATATTCGAGTTCTGCAATATGCTTCTCCCCCTGGAAAAGGTCGTTTAGGAATTCAATTAAATCTCCTTGTTGGGCTCCTGTCCGAAAAGATGGCGGAACCCCCAGTCAGTTAGAGGGTCTATGAATCTTCCTACTTTAGGCTCTTTTGAATTGGTCATATGCAAAGATAAAAAATTTAGCTTAATCATGCCGCCATTTATAAACCATAAAGGACTATATGAGAACCACCACACTAATTGCTGTGGGTCCGATAACGAGCGGGATAGTCAATTTCGGTGATTTAACCATACTTGTAGGCGGCCATGCAAGTGGTAAGGGCGTTCTTATGCAATTCGTTAAGCTCCTAATCGACAAAGGCCAAATACGACGTACGTTTGAGCAATATGGCTACGTGTGGGGAAACGACACAGCCTCGGTGCGTATTGAGGCACTTCAGCGAAACACTACGGCAATATTTAGAGAGCAATACCAGTAACCAGCGGTCTGATACCATATTTCCTCGCAGCAGTTGGTCTTCACAACAACAAATATAAACTATTTATGAGTTAACAGTTGCTTCAACGCAATCTTAGTCATTGGGGTTTACTACGAGTTTGAGGTGTCTAAATAATGTGCACAAAAATACCGCTCAGCAACGCTCAGCAAATTGATGGCTATTATAAAGGACCTCAGCTCTTTTTGAATTAATTAGAAAATAACGGAGATTTGTGACAGGTGATACGCCATGTGGCAACAGTTATCAAACTAACTAAATAAATGGAAGAACATGATTTAAGGTATCCGATCGGGAAATTTGATAAGCCCCCTATGATAACAACCCACGTACTCGAAAACTGGATGGAAACCATCGGGTCCTTCCCCGAGCTGCTGAGCCTTGAAGTGGCGCTATTGACCGACGAACAGCTTGATACCCCGTACCGGGAAGGGGGTTGGACCATTAGGCAGGTGGTTCATCATTGTGCCGATAGCCATATGAACGCATTCGTTCGGTTCAAGCTTGCGCTAACGGAAGACAATCCGGTAATCAAACCGTACCATGAAGCCTTATGGGCCGAACTGCATGATACGAAATCGCTCCCGGTAGCATCATCTTTATTCATTTTGAAAGGGCTCCACCATCGGTGGTACCAACTTTTGAAAAGCCTTGACGACGCATCGCTTAAAAGGAAATACACCCACCCCGAGCGCGGGCAGGAATTTGCCCTCGATGAAACCATCGGCATGTATGCCTGGCATTGCAACCATCATTTAGCGCATATAAAATCTGTAAAGCGATAAAACATTGCGGATCGTTTAGGGCTTGTTTGCACGCTGCGGCAAGCAAGGGAAACTGCCAGGATGTTTGAACCGAAGGAACTGATCGATACCGTTATTACCGTATTACAGCAATACAATTATAAATTATCTTTTAGACAAAACACTATGGGGCATCAAAATAGAACGCAAATATTGAGTAAGTATCTTTTGTTAACCATCTCAATCCTATTGGTGCTTTCATGCCAAAACAAAAAGCAATGGACTCACAATGATTTCTTTGAACAGGCTTTTAACATCATGAAAGAGCGCTCTATCAAAAAAAATGAAATAGATTGGGAAGTCTTAAAGCGTACGGTCAAGGATTCAATTAGCCATTTTCAAAATAACGGAGATGTTTACCGCGCCATTGGTTACGCCGTCAGCTTAATTGATGATGGACATAGTGTTTTTCTAGCCCCCCAAACCCCGAATGTTTTTACGGCTGACACATTGCCAATCCCTAATGTCGTCACAAAAATCATTGATGAAGGTATTGGTTATATAAAACTTACAGGGTTTATTGCAAATGCTGACAACTCAAAAATATATTCGGAGCGAATTAGGGAATCATTATATGAGCTGGACAGATCATCAAATATTACGGGCTGGATTATTGACGTGAGGGAAAATATGGGAGGGATGGCTTCCATGATGCAATTAGGCCTGGCCCCTATGTTTCAAGACTCGTTAATCGGATACTGGATAAATAACAAAGGAGAATATTTTGCTGAGTATTGCACCAATGAATACTACCGCCTGGAAGATATGATGGTGGAAAAAAACTCGGCTTTAAATTTCAATCTTTTAAATAAAGATAAACCAATTGCCGTGTTGATCAGTGATAGGACCGCAAGTGCCGGGGAAGCTTTAGCTTCCTCTTTCAAATTTCAAAAGAACACGATGACTTTCGGTACCCACACTAGAGGGCTTACTTCGGCATTAGAATTGATAGAATTCAATAGCAACGCCAAATTATTCTTGGCCACCATGTATCTATGTAGTCGTGATAAAAAGATAGTTGATCGCGGTTTGGATCCAGATGTAGCGTGTAGTTCGGAAAGAGCCTATGAGTTAGCGTTAAAATGGTTAAAAACGCGCTATGTCCATCACCGTACCGACGACGCTATCGATAGCAATCAGATTTACGTTGGAATCTTTTAGCTACATATGCTTTCTTTATTTCCGCTAAGGTGTTTACTTATTACTTTTCTTTTTCAGAACCTTGGCGGTACGACTATAATGCGCCCAGCGCCTGCAATACCGTTTTGGTGATGTCGACGCGGCATTTCATGAAATTGCCGTTCCGCGTATGGCGGTCTTTCGTGATCCGCGTAGCAAAGAAATACACATTATCCGTGCGCTCCACGTAACCTACCCACCAGCCGATATCTTTACCGTCCTGGTTGCCCCACCCTGTCTTGGAATGGATGGTATAGTCATCGGTCTGTTCGGTTACCATCACCCGCTTGAGGATACCGAGGTTGCGCCCTGAAAAAGGCAGCTTACCTTCGTAGGCCTTGACCAGCAGTTCTACCTGGTTGCGCGGCGAAATCTTCAGCGGACCGAAATTCCAGAAATCGGCTTCATCGGAAACTTCGGCATTGCCATAACCGACGCTACGGAGGCAATGCAGGTACCGCTCCTTCCCCACTTTCTTGGCCAGCTCCATGAATACCCATCCCGCCGAAACCTCGAATGCTTCCTTGACCGTCATGTCCTTGTAGGTAGACGGGCGGTAGCCGTACAGCGTGGTGTCGATGGTGCCAATCCAACGCACAGTATCCAGTTCACTGGCAATAACGCCCGTCTCGAGCGCGATGAGCAGGTTGATGACTTTGAAGGTTGAGGCGGGCACGGCCTGTACCGCTGAATCGGCTCGGTCGCTCGTGATCCATTCGCCCTGCTTGTAGTCGAAGATGGTGATACTGCCCTCGAAACCGCAATCGCGGAATGGCTGCTGCAGGTTGGCTTGCCCGAAGGCAGGCGCCGCTCCCAAAACCATTAACAGGAAAAGGGCAGAAATTCGGGGTGTTGCCATAACTTTAAACAATGGGTTACAAAGATAATGACTTGTACGAACCACTATAACAAGCTTTACGCCAAAAGCGGAGTCCAGCAAGGATAGTACGGGGTATCTATGGAAATCCGTGGGTTCGCGCATCCTATGAATAAGCAAATATAAACTTTTCATCATGGCTGAACTTAACACCGGACGTAGGCTGCAACCGAGGGTTGATCTTACGGCAATGGTAGATCTGGCTTTCCTGCTGATTACCTTTTTTATGCTTACCACCACGCTCAACAAAGAGCAAGCGCTGGATGTGGCGATGCCAGACATCACGGATTCGACGGATCTCACTCCATTGGCCGATAATCGCACGGTAACCTTATTGCTAGGCGAAGGCGGCGGCGTGGATTGGTACTGGGGGTTGTTGGAGAAACCACTAGCAGGGCCATATTCAACGCGGATACAGGACATTTTATTCGCTGCGTCCGGTTTGTTTGCGTTTGCGCCAATCCCAGGGAGCTACAGCATCTTTTTCTGCCCAAAGCCCGTACTGCGCCTTTTTCGCTGTATTTTCCGTCATTGCCCATTCAGGATTGCGGTCATACGACTTGTAATGCCAGGCTAGCCCCGCTTCAAGGAGGCGTTCATTGAGGTTGATGGTATCATTGACCACCATGGCGCTGCCATTTTTATGAGCAAACAGTTTGAGGTGGAAGACCCGGATGTGGCCAGCGGCATCATACTGATCGCAAAGCATTTCGATTAGCTGAATACGCCTGAAAAACCTGTTCCCTATTCGTTATCTAAAAATGTTCCGAACCGCTCGAAGTGGCAGGTATAACCGTTGGGGTTTTTAACCAGGTAATCCTGATGATAGTCTTCCGCGGGCCAAAATTTAGTGTACGGCTCCAATGTGGTAACGACCTTCCCGTCCCATCGGTTCGATTGGTTTACGATGTCTATCATTTCTTGGGCCGTTTGCTTTTCTTCTTCATTTTGGTAGAAAATGGCGGATCGGTAGCTCGATCCGATGTCATTACCCTGTTGATTAACGGTAGTGGGATTATGGATACGGAAAAAATAATCCAAAATTTCCTTGAAATCGGTCTCGGTAGTATCGTACGTGATCTCAATCCCTTCGGCGTGGCCGGGGTGGTTATTATAAGTAGGGTTCTCATTTTCTCCCCCGATATAGCCTACTTCGGTATCTAAAACACCTTTTTGTTTTCTGAACAGATCTTCCATCCCCCAGAAACATCCGCCTGCGATATATACTTTTTTACCGTTTGCCATATGCTTGTTATTTACCTGTTTGTGCAACTTATCTTCTTCCCTTGATTGCTCGTTGTGTTGTGTACTTTTTATCATCCTGCTGGCCATAAATGCAAAAGACAAAGCCAAAAGAATGACGGCGCCGATGATCACTTTGGTGTTCATATGTTTGTTTTTATGGTATACATAGCAGGAATCCCTGCCAAATCTAACATTCAAACTTAGATAAAGTTGCTTCGAAATACAAGCGGTTGCCTCCTTTTCTTTCTCCCATTGTTTTTCGGCTTACCGGAATACGAACCTTAAATCGCTATTTTGGGTATGTGCATATCGATCAATGGATAAATACATCGGCATCGCGAGAAAATTAATTTTACAGCTTCGGAATACAGCCAATGAACGGGCACTTAGTTATCTCAGGGATAATTCGTATGTTTGCAGCCTCAAAAACAATAGGCGACATATGTAAAAATCATTTCTTTCAGGCGGATAAAGACAGTGGGTTGATACGCAACCCGACTTATTCATTAACCTCAACAGAAAGAAATGATGCTTATTATACAAGACCTTTCATATACACATCCCAACAAAGATCTGCTGTTTAAAGACATCAGCTTTACAGCGAATAATCATGAAAAAATCGCCTTAATCGGAAATAATGGCATAGGTAAGTCGACCCTGCTGAAGATCGTTGCGGGGGAATTGGAACCGACGGGCGGACAGATAAACCTGGCATCCGAACCGTATTATATTCCGCAGATTTCCGGGCAGTTTAATCAATTGACGATTGCACAGGCGCTCGGGGTTGAAGATAAATTGAACGCCCTGAATGAAATCCTGGCCGGCAACGCAAGTGACGAGAATTTCAGCATACTGAATGACGATTGGACGATAGAAGACCGGTGCAGGGAAGCGCTGAATAACTGGCAACTGGGCGATGTGGACTTATCCCGGGCCATGGAAACGTTGAGTGGCGGCCAAAAAACAAAGGTTTTCCTTGCAGGCATTTCCATTCATCATCCCGACTTGATTTTGTTGGACGAGCCGAACAATCACCTGGATATGGAGGGCAGGCAACTTTTGTATGGTTTCCTCCAATCGACGAAAAGCACGTTGGTGGTGGTAAGCCACGACAGGAAGTTGCTGAACTTATTGGACATCGTTTGCGAATTGAGCAAACACGGGATGAAGACCTATGGTGGCAACTACGATTTTTACAAAGAACAGAAACAAATTGAAAACGACGCGCTGAACCAAGAGATCCAAAGCAACGAAAAGGCCCTGCGAAAAGCCAAGGAAAAAGAACGGGAAACCGCGGAACGGCAGCAAAAGCTGGATAGCCGGGGCAAAGGCAAACAGGAAAAAGCCGGCGTTGCCCGGATCATGATGAATACCATGCGGAACAAAGCCGAGAACAGCACATCGAAACTCAAAAGCGTGCATGCGGACAAAATCGGCGGGATTTCACAAAAGTTACAGGCGTTGCGTTCATCGTTGCCCGGCGCCGATAAAATGAAATTCGGGCTGGACAACGCCGCGTTGCATACAGGGAAAAACCTATTCACAGCGACCGGTATCAATTTTGCGTACAAGGCGAAACCGCTTTGGAAAGACAACCTGGACCTCCAGATTACAAGTGGAGAGCGCATTGCATTGAAAGGCGCTAATGGTTCGGGAAAAACGACCTTAATCAACTTGATTTTAGGAAATTTGGCACCGCAGGCGGGAACCATCTACAGGGCAGACAACCAAGCCGTGTACATTGACCAGGATTATTCCCTGCTCGACAATGATCGGAACGTTTATGAACAAGCCCAGCATTTCAATACTTCTGCCTTACAGGAACATGAAATCAAAATAAGGTTAGACCACTTCCTGTTCGGAAAAGACGATTGGGGCAAACCTTGCGGCGCACTGAGTGGTGGCGAACGGATGCGTTTGCTGCTCTGCTGCCTGACAATCGGCAACCAATCGCCCGATATTATCATGCTGGATGAGCCAACCAATAACTTGGACGTGCAGAATATCGAAATATTGACGGCGGCGATCAATTCGTATAAAGGCACCTTGGTAGCCGTCTCGCACGACGATTATTTTTTGAAAGAAATAAACATCAATCGGACCGTACTACTCCACGCGGGCTGATGCGGATGCCCCATACCATAAGTGTAGCAAGCAGTGGCAATGTATTGAACCCCGCCGTGCAAAATATAGAAAGCAGGAGCACAAACGTAGAAGATAACGCTTGGTAAGGAAACCGTATATTTGGCGCCATGATGGACAAAGCGATAAACCAACCCCTCCCACCGGCGTACCACGCGATCGCCGAAGAGACACGGCGGCTCGGCTTCACGATGCCTTCAGACGTGCAGACAGGTGCACTGCTGCGCACCCTTGCAACCAGCAAACCGGGTGGTAGGTTACTCGAGTTGGGAACCGGTAGCGGGCTTGCCACGGCTTGGATACTGGACGGAATGGACGCTGCGGCTACGTTGGTGTCGTTTGATCATGACGATGCATTGTTGGCAATCGCCCGGAAACACCTGGGCAATGACAAGCGGCTATCGTTGGTATGTGCGGATGGCGGCGACTGGGTGCGCGAAAACGAAGGCCAATTGTTCGATTTCATCTTTGCCGATACATGGCATGGCAAATATCTTCTCCTTGAAGAGGTGTTGGACATGCTGCGACCCGGCGGCCTTTACATCGTAGATGACATGCTGCCCCAGCCGAACTGGCCCGAAGGGCATCAGGAGAAAGCGCTGGCATTCATCCGGCATCTGGAAGGCCGTGATGACCTTTGGATGGTTAAACAGCATTGGGCCACGGGAATTATAATTGGAGTGAAAAGATGTTTGATGCGGAATCGATAATCCAATTTGGCGGATTACTCATTATTCTCTTGGCGATCTATGCGCAGACCGGCCTTTTTGTCTGCTTTTTTCTCCCGAGTGGGGCGCTCCTTTTTATGGCGGGCGTATTGATAGCCAGCGGCTCGTTTGAGCATAGTTTTTTCATGTTGTGCGCCATGGGCATCATGGCTTGCCTGCTGGGCAATATTACGGGATACGTTATCGGCTATAAAGCGGGTCCGCTGTTATACCGCAGGCCGGATTCGGGTTTTTTCAAAAAACAGCATCTAACGGCTGCCGAAAGCTTCTATAATAAATACGGGGCATGGGCCTTATCCATGGGGGTGTTTTTCCCGCTGACCCGTACATTTGCCCCATTGGTTGCCGGTATTATCCAACTGAGATTCGGCCGGGTGGTACTATTTGTATTCTTGGGCTCCGTAGGTTGGATCCTTTCGTTTGCCACGGCCGGCTACCTGATAGGAAACATGCCGTTTTTACGGCCCTACCTCGGTTACGTGGTGGGCGGTATCATCATACTCGTCACCGTGCCTGTGGTCATCAACATCATACGCGGGTTTAAAAAACGGGGCAACGGTTAATCGGGTAAATTTTAATTTCGCTAATGGGCGGACACTGCTTTAAGCCCGATAATGGAACCGATCAAAGTGGTAAGAAACAGTATGCGTAGAAAGGTTGCAGGCTCTTTAAATACAGCAATTCCAATGATCACCGTTCCCACTGCTCCGATGCCCGTCCATACAGCATAAGCTGTTCCGATGGGTAAGTTTTGGGTCGCCTTGATCAATAGCCCCATACTGATAGCGAGGGCCACAAGAAAACCGATATACCATACATACATTTCATTGCCCGTTGTTTGCTTCGCTTTACCTAAACAGAATGCGAAAGCCACTTCAAATAAACCAGCGGTAACCAAAATAATCCAATTCATTTCCTTCATTTTTTACTTGCAAAGGTCTGCAATGAACATGGGTAAAAATTTTACAAATGATAAAAAATGAGCTGCTTACTTTATTTCTGCCCTGATCCTGCTCAAACTAACCTGTGTAATGCCCAAATAGGAAGCAATGTGTTTTAACTGCACGCGCCGGATGATATCGGGGCTATCTTCCATAAGCCCTTTATACCGCTCGGTGGCGGTTCTGAACTGTTGGGAAATCAGTCTCTCTTCGGTTTTCAGCAGCTCCTTTTCAGCCAGTTTCCTTCCCCAATTTGCCATATGGATATCTTGGTCAAAAAGCCGTTGCAGGCGCTGTGCATCCAGTTTATAGAGTAGGCCGTTTTCCAACAGTTCGATATCTTCATACCCCTTTTGGTTGGCGACGTAGCTTTTCATCGAAATAACCGTGTCGCCCTCTTTGCCGAGCCAAAAAGTGGTTTCATTATGGGCTGTCCTTGCATAAGCCCGGACAATCCCTTGTTTGATGAAGTAAATATCCCGCTCTACCCGGTCTGCCCGAAGCAACCTATCCCCTTTCCGGAAATGGACTTCGTTAATGTACGCCTTTAAGGCTTGTTTTGATACTTCGGGAAGGGGATATATATTGTCGAGTATTTGATCAAGGTCCATTTCTTTTCAGCTTTTGATTCATTGGAATTACCGCCCATCTGCCTGACTGTTCAAATTTAGCATTTTAGTTATTAACCAACTTTGCTGTCGGACGAGATAATTGCTTAGTCGCTTCCGCTGCTCGACCGTGCCGATAGGCAGGTCTGTGATTTCGTAACCGGAATGTTTGTACGTTGATTTCAGTTGCCGGTAGGTATAGGTCGCTTCTTCCCAGGTCCAAAGGGCAATGCCTCCATGGCTGCCAATTTAAAAACGGAGCCGCCAATCTAGAAATTTCTGGGGACGTATTCGCCTAACGTTTTTTGGCAGCGGAAAGCCTTTGCGATAAAGACACACCTGTTTTCAGGGGAGTGGAACGGTTCGACGAAGGGGGAATAATATCAGCGGATACAATAAGGGGCTGGCACGGTGGTCGTCCCACCGTGCCAGCCCCCTTACCAACAGGGGATTTCCATTAGCCAAAAACCATGGGGTTTCGGCTGGTTTGTATGCCAGGGTGTTTTCTAAGTCCTTTGACTGAGAAACGCGATGGACTAAAAGCACGTCTTTTTGCAGTAGATGAGGTCGTCTTCACCACAATCGGCTGCTTTTCCTGGGTCTTTTGTTCTAAAATCTCTTCCATCATATCGATATTAAAATTATGTAAATGTATAGTATCTAATAACTGAGGCAAAGATACGTTATAAAGCGATGGGATTTGTATACTTAGTGTCATAATTACACACTTAAAAATGAATTTATATATACCTTAATTACAGATGGTTTTACTCTTTATTTTGAGAATGTATGGAGAAGTTTAAAATCAGCCTCAATTGGAGAGATTTGATAAAGCCATGTAAACATCAACCGATTCGCGAAATTTTCAATATCTTTCGCCGAACAATCCAATACGTGATGACAAAAATACACGCCATGGCCGTGGGCCTATTGTTGATCCCTACCCTCACCTACGCCCAATTGCAGTATGCCAATGGCATCATCAAGACCGGTGCGGAACAGACGGCGCTGTATATGGATGCGTTGAAGGGCAAACGGGTGGCGTTGGTTGCGAACCAAACGAGTATCATTGGCGACACCCATTTGCTGGATAGCTTGTTAAAGCGGGGCGTAGCGGTCGTAAAGGTTTTCGGGCCAGAGCACGGTTTTCGGGGGAATGCCAGCAATGGGACCGAAGTTTCGGACGAAGTGGATGCGCGTACGGGGGTAAAGATTATATCGCTTTACGGAAAGAAAAGGAAGCCAAGTGCAACGGATTTGGCCGACGTGGATATCGTTATCTATGATATACAGGATGTGGGGTGCAGGTTTTATACCAACATCAACACGTTGAGGGACGTCATGGAATCCTGTGCGAGGTATGGAAAAGAATTAATGATCCTGGACCGGCCGAACCCCAATGCCTATTTGATCGACGGCCCCATTTTGGACATGGAACTGAGGTCGGGAATCGGGCAATTTCCCATTCCGATAAGCCATGGCCTGACCGTGGCGGAGTTTGCACAGATGGCCAATGGCGAAGGATGGCTCGAAGACCACTTGAAATGCAGGCTGCACATCGTTAAAGTTGCCAATTACCGCCATGATATGCTGTATAGGTTGCCGGTAAGCCCATCCCCTAACCTGAACACGGAGGCGGGCATCCTGCTTTATCCTTCCACCTGCCTTTTCGAAGGCGTAGCGCTAAACCACGGGCGTGGCACGGAGTTCCCCTTCACCGTAATCGGCGGGCCGATGCTGAAGGGGATTTACGGCTTTTCTTTTACGCCGGTCTCCATGCCCGGCCGGGCCGAAGACCCCATCTACCAAGACCAAACGTGCTATGGGTTGGACCTACGGAATTATGACTTGGAAAAACTGGTGAAAGCGAAAAAACTGAACCTGGATTGGATGATCGAACTGTACGCCAAATTCCCAGACAAGGCGAAGTTCTTTGACCGGAGCATCCACCGGCAAATAGGCAATATCGACTACCTCGCCGGCGTCGCCGAATTCAAGGAACAGATCGCATCTGGCAAATCTGAAACCGAAATCCGGAAAACATGGGAACCCGGCTTGGCCGCCTATAAGAAGATGAGGGAAAAGTATTTGCTGTATGAATAGCGATATAAAAACGAACTATTCATGATGTAATCCGCCCTGGGTAAAAGCCTTGTAATTCTTTATTTCATCTGCGAGTTTGGAAACGGCGTATGTAATGATGGTTACATCGTCGACCCACCCCATCAACGGAATCATATCGGGTATCCCATCAAACGGCGAGATAACATAGGCAATCGTTGCGGCAATGATAGAAAGGTTCCATTTGTTCATTTGGTAACGGCCCGCAAACACATCCTTGGTCATGGCTATCAAAAGCCGGAATTCATCGACTTTCCCTTCCAGGTATTCCGATTTGCTTTCGGCATTGGCCAGGTCGTCGCCATTGAGCGGGCGCTTGCGGAACTGCTCGAATAAACGGAATGCTTTATTGAAATAGCGCTTCTTCATCTCATGATCAATTAAAGATAACGGCAAAGTTAATAAATTGGGGGTATACAACACCATTCCGCCTATTGTATGTTATTTAAGATAAAGGGGAGTAAAAGATGTGGGCGCTGTAGCGTTTACCGGCCCTTGCACGTCAATACAGGATATGATGAAGAAATTGAATTTGATAGTTGCCCTCGTAGCCAGTGTGGTACTATTTGGGAGTTGTTTAAAAGACAGTGATCCACAACCCCAGTTGATCGGCGGAACCACGTTTGTCAATGCGTTTATCGAAGCCAATGCCGTGTTTTGCTACATCGACCGCAACACGGTAGAGAGCTTGAACCCGCTCCCCTATCGGAGTTACGGCCCCCTTATCCCCGTATATGCTTACCCGGGCGAAAACCGCCGGCTGGAAATCTACTCGACGTATGAAGACAATAGGCTCGTAGACACCGCCATCACGATACAGGATAGCGTATATTATTCGTCTATCGTTTACGGCACGCACGACGCCCCACGGCACTTCATTACCGAAGACCGGATACCCGAGGGCGTGGATGACCCCGCGGCCATCGCGGCGGTGCGGTTCTACAACCTGGCGAACACGGACCGCCGCATGACCCTGCGTATCGGTGATTTGGAACCCCTGGCAGCTTTTACCAACCGGCCCACGGAGACACCGCAGAGCGGTAAGGACGGCGAGGTTTTTATTCCAGTAACCACGGGAACCTATACGGTAAGCGTGGTGGATGAAGATGGCGAGGTAGTGGCTACCAGAGAAGAGACGCTCGATTTGTCTGCGGGCAGCTATGTCAGCGTTTTCCTCACGGGTGATGAACGGGATGCCACGACCTTCTACGTGGGCAGGGTGCGGCATTGGGTAAACTAACACATAACAAGCGATGAAGACCAATTATACGATTTGCGTAATGCTCTTGACGGGGCTTGCCTTTTTTGCCGGCTGTATAAAAGATGAGGAACCGACGCCAGACGTACGGTCGGGCTTATCCGTAGTCAACTCGTTCCTGGAGGCAGAGGCCGTACTGCACCGGTTGGATGTAGGCCGTGGTCTCCAGCAATTGGGCCAGGGGCAGGGCTATCGGGGCATCGACTACTTTAGTGTGCCGAGCCGCGAGGACTGTAGGATGGAAATCCTCTCGTCCAACGAATTGGCCCAGTTGGTGGATACTACATTTGCGTTGGTGGAGGACAGGTACTACACATCGTTCCTCTTTGGGACGGAGGCGGCACCGCTGCATTTTCTCACCGACGACCGGCTGCCCGACGATGTCGAGGATCCCAAGGCCGTGGCCGGTGTACGCTTCTTTAACCTGGCCGAAACAACACGCCGCGCCACGCTGCACATCGGCGCGGCAGAGCCGATCGCAGCCTTCCGTAACCGCCCTACCGAAACACCACAAACCGGCAAGGATGCCGAAGCATTCGTTATAACCACGAATACGGGCACCCATGTGCTTACCATTGTCGATGAAACCGGCGCACAACTGGCCCGGCGAACAGGGGTGGCGCTAGATCCGGCCGACTACCTGACCGTTTTTCTAACGGGCAACGGCAGTGAGTCGGCTCCCTACTATATCGGTATCGTGCGCCACCGGGGCGTTAATTATATCCCATGATTTTGTGCTCATAATCCAACGGATTTCTCTATTTTAGGCCAATTTTATTTCAAAAGAAGGCCAATCGAGTTATGAGTAAAAAATCAATCTTCATGAAGGACGGCGTGAATTACGCTGCACCGTTCATGGCAATCAGTGTGCTGTTCCTTACCTGGGGTATTGCCCATGGTTTGCTGGATACACTTGACAAGAATTTCCAGGAATTGCTGCACTTGAAAAAGTGGCAATCGAGCTTCATACAGGTTTCCCTGTATGGCGCCTATTTCTGTATGGCCATACCGGCTGGCTTGTTTACCAAGAAATACGGCTATAAAAAGGGGATCATATTCGGGTTGTGCCTATTCGGCGCGGGGGCACTGCTCGCAGCCGGTACGGCGCCATTTCAATCGTTTGTACTTTTTCTCATTTGCCTGTTGGTTATCGGTGCCGGCCTGGCCACGCTGGAAACGGGGGCCAACCCTTACACCACCAAACTGGGCCCCCCGGAATCCGCCGAGAGGCGTATCAATATCGCCCAATCGTTCAACGGCTTTGCTTGGGTGGTCGGCCCGCTGATAGCGTTGTCGATCTACGGGAACCGCAGCCACGTGGAGGGCGAGAAAATGATATCCATTATCATGCCCTTCGCGCTTATCGGACTGGCCGTGCTGGCCATTGCCTTTGTTTTCTCGCGGCTGAAACTACCCAAGATCGATGAAGAGGATTTGATGCATGCACACGGCGGCAGCGCCGTGCCGGGTGGCGACGCCGAAATTTCGGACCCCACGCATCCGGCCTTTGTTTCAAAGAAACCGTTATGGAAAAACAGGCATTTCAAACTGGGGGTCGCTTCGCAGGCTTGTTATGTGGCGGCGCAAACGGGGGTATTCAGCTACCTCATCAATTTTGTAACGGACCACGACATGCACCCCAGTTTCGATGTGCAATATGGCCCCTATTTCCTATCGCTAGGCTTCTTTCTATTCATGATGGGCCGCTTTTCCGGCAGTGCGTTGATGAGGTACTTCAAGCCCGCAAAGATGTTGGCGGTGTATGCGTTACTGGTATGCTTCTTATTGCCTATCGTGTCGTTAAAATTGGGTTGGGCATCCTTCCTTGCCCTATACGGAGTTTTCTTTTTCATGTCCATCATGTTCCCCACCATATTTGCCTTGGCCATTCGGAGCTTGGGCACCAACACCAAGCAGGGAGCCTCCTTTCTTGTGATGTCTGTGGGCGGTGGGGCGGTGTTTCCACCAATAATGGGCTATGTTGCGGATGTGTACGGCATGGCCGCAGGCTTTTTTGTCCCTATCCCCTTGTTTGCATTCATTGCCTATTACGCTATTAAAGGGCATAAGATCGAGGCATAACGGCAGGTCGACCATGTGGTACGTTCTGATTTTGATAGCCCTATTTGGCACCTCGTTACCCTCAACCAGTGTAGCGCTGGGGTCGGCAGCTAGCGATTCGGTATTGACCAAAGCTTCCGTACAACGTTTGATCGCCGAGCAGGTGATTCGATTCCCACAGGAAAAATTATACCTCCAAACCGACAGAAGCCGTTATATGGCGGGCGAACAATTGTGGTTTCGCGCTTACCTGGTCGATGCCGTTCTCCACACCCCCTCAACCGGAAGTTCGTACGTGTATGTGGAACTGATCGATGCCAGCGATTCGGTGGTATGCCGCATCCGCGTGAAGCCACATGACGATGCCTTCGGTGGCACGTTGGCACTGCCCCGAACGCTCACGGAAGGAACTTATGTATTGCGGGCCTATACGGATAACCTCCGCAACCTGGATGATGTATTCTTCTTCCATCGGACGGTGCAGGTGGTGAGCTCCTATCCCGGGGTGGCTTCCGCGAATCGTCGTAGCCAAGGTATCCAAGCGTCGCAGGAAGGGGCGCACGACGTCGCTTTCTATCCGGAAGGAGGTCACTTACTTTCTGGCCTGCCGTGCAAGGTGGCGTTTACGGTGAAGCGCGCCGATGGCTCGCCCGCCAACGTAAATGGACGCCTAGTGGACGGTGAAGGAAACGATTACGGGCCCGCGAAAACGATCTACGGCGGAATGGGGGTGCTCGAACTGGCCGCAACTCCCGATAAGCATTATTTTATAGCATATGAAGACGGAAGCGGCAACCGGCACTCCTTCGGGCTCCCCCCTGCCGAGGGAAACCGCTATGCACTCCGAATAACCGCTTCTGCGGGTAAACTAGTTGTTGCGGTACGGCACCCCCCAGCCATGCAACCGGCACACCCACTGTACCTATTGCTCCATACCCGCGGGATGGTACATTATCTAGCCCCATTCGAGCCTTCAACCGGCGGTGTTTCATTTGACACATCCAACTTCCCAGCAGGCGTGATGCAGGTTCTCCTCCTTGATGGGCAGGCCAATATACTCAGCGAACGGCTGCATTTTTGCCCTAACGACGACATCGCAAACCTAACCTTTGCCATCGATAAAAAACAATTCGGCACCGGAAACAAGGCTAAAGCCACACTTACCCTTACCGATGGAAAGGGGCTTCCGCTGGCGGGCACATTTTCGGTTTCAATAACCGACGACCGTACCGTAGCTCCAGATTCGTCGATGCAGGCATCGTCCGAGCTGTTATTGGGTTCGGATCTAGACAGCTACCTGCCCCACCCTTCTTATTATCTACACAGGGAAAACCAGCAAGCATTGGACTTATTGATGATGACCCATAGGTGGCGGCGCTACAACATTCCAGAAGTAATCAAGCGGCATTACAGCTACCCCTCCTTTCCAAATCGGGCAGGAATGGAGATAAGCGGTACGGTAAAAATGGGTGCTTCTGGGAAGCCAGCTGCGAACCAAAAGGTAACCTTGTTTTCGTGGCAAGCCGACTATTGGCGCGAAACCACGACCGATCACGCCGGGCGTTTCTTTTTCGACGGGTTCGAAACACCAGACAGCCTGGTCTTTGTGGTTCAGGCAGTGCCACGGGAAAAGCAAAACAACCTGGTCATCGATGTGGATGAAGAACAGTTCCCTCCCGCGTCGGTATCCGCTTTTATGGCTAAGCCCGGGCCGATTGTGGCCACGCAAACAGACCGTCGCCCCGCCGCACGCCCGGGCATGCGTGCAATTTTATTGGAGGAAGCTGAAGTGAATGCAAATCGCGCAGCGATTAACGCGCAAACTTTTTCGTTTTACATGCCCAAAGACGACATCAATGTGTTGAGCGCGGAAGAGCTGGAAGAATACCGGCCGATGAGTCTGTCGGACGCCGTCAAACTCCTGCCTTTTTTACAGGTAATGGAAGATCCGGAAACCCAAATGAAAAAAGTGGTCATCGATCGCTCGAACTATAGCATAACGGGGGGCAGACGCTTCGCCAAACTGATTGTAGATGATCTCATCCTCAATGATTATGACCTCGACAACGTCACCGACCCAACTAACATTGAACGAATCGGGGTATTGAAAGGAACCGCCGCCGCTATATTGGGAGGTGACGGCGCAGGGGGGGCAATTGTGATTACGACCAAACGGGGAACAACCGGCCATCCCAAAAAGGATCGCCGGGAACACATCGAGTGGCTATCCCCATTGGGTGTGCAAATACCCATTGAATTTGAACCAAGTGGGCAAGTTGGTGCGGTTACCACCGTCTACTGGAACCCAAATATTCAGTTCCCGGCTTCTGGAAAGGCCGCGTTCGAATGCGATATTACAGATCCAAACACGACCTATACCGTGGTGATAGAAGGTATTGCTGCCAACGGACAATTGATACAATACAGGCAAAAAATAACGGCTCGGTAGGGTAAATGGACGGCTAATTTTTTTTACGTACTTTTGCCGCCAATTGAATAGAGATCATGAGCGACCGTACCAAAAAAATCTTTCTTGCTATTTGCATTATCTTCCCGTTTTTGCTGTATTGTTTTTATTACTACAGCCAGATGTTCAAAAATGCACCATTCCGCTTCGCAGATTTCGAATCGATTGTTTTGAAATACGGTGAAGGCGACGACCTTATCAACCAGTTTGACTCGGAGACGGGGCTTTATCGGTTTATAAACAAGCAAGATTCGATGGTGGTGGATACCGTGAGGCTGCGCAAAGATGATATGCAATACCTACATGGAAAAGCAACCCAACTGGGTTTTTGGAACCTACCGGACGACATGACCAGCGGTGAACCGGACAGCACGAAACCGGTAGCGCGTTTCTACCTGCAATTCAACTACAAGGAAAAGAGCAAGGAGATAACACTCGATGCTGATTTCAACGGAAACGCGAAGATGCGCGATGCGGCGAAAACCATGGTAGACGAAGCCATGCGGGTCGTCAACGACGCCCGGATTCGCTGATACCGCCATGTTTATCCAAAACGCTGCCTTATGGGCACCGCGGCTTCGCCCACACCCTTAGACGATGATAGCCCGAGGCTGCGCACATCGTCGGAAGCCGGTGCCTCGAAAACCTCCAGTCCGAAAAACTTGACGGACGCCAGCAAGTGGTCGAAAATATCGGCCATCGCGTTTTCATAGATCCCCCATTTCGTATTGGAGGTGTACATGTAAAGCTCTATCGGCAATCCTGTTTCCGTGGGCTGCAACTGGCGCACAACCATCGTATAACCTTTGTGGATTAACGGATGCTGGGCGGTGTACAGCGTAACATATTGCCGGTACAGCCCCGCATTGGTCATTTTCCGGCCGTTTACGGGCATGGCAGGGTCCGCCCCGCTTTCTTTGTTGTATTGCTCGATCTCTTGTTGACGCTCCTCGATAAACGGGCGCAACAGTTGTATCTTCTTGAGGTGCTCGATTTCTTCGTTTTCCAGGTAACGTATGGTGGATATCTTGATACTCACCGATCGCTTGATGCGGCGCCCACCACTTTCGTGCATGCCGCGCCAGTTTTTGAACGAATCCGTAACCAGGTAATGGGTAGGTACCGTCGTGATGGTCTTATCCCAGTTTCTGACCTTAACAGTGTTAAGATTAATTTCGAGCACATCGCCATCCGCACCGTACTTCGGCATCTCGATCCAGTCGCCCACACGTACCATATCGTTGGTAGACACCTGTATGCTGGCGACGAAGCCCATGATGGTGTCTTTGAATACCAGTAGCAGGATGGCCGATGCCGCACCCAAGGCGCCCAAAAATGCCCATGGCGACTGGCCGGTTAACATGGAAAAGATAATGATCCCGGCCACGAAGAACAGGAAGATATTAATTACCTGGAGGTAACTATCGAGCGGTTTGTCTTCAAACCCTTTCTGGGTACGCAGGTGATCCCGGATGGACCGGAAAACAGCCCTGAAGAGCAGCACCCACACAATGACCAGCACCATATCGAAAAACTTCCGCACGGGACCTATCCAGTCGGGGAAAGCAGAAAAAATAACCGGGATGAATTGGATGGAGATAAGGAGCGGCACCAATCGGGCCAACTGTGCCATTGCGCGGTTGCGCACGAGGTGATCGTCGAATTTCGTCTTCGAGCGCCTAGCCAACATAGCCAACGCATTCACAAGGAATTTACGGAGCACGTAGTAAACAATGCTCAACGCAATGAAAAGTAAGCCCAATAATACAAAAAGGTTAATAATATCCGCCTGGTCGGCCGGTACACCCAAGCCGATTAGCCTGTTGTAGGTCCACTGATAAATGATATTTGACGAGTTTGCAATCGTAGGTATTTCCATAAATTAACGGATTGGACGGT